>JBBSKV010000160.1:0-4309 GCA_038255955.1 Propionibacteriales bacterium | reverse complement strand
TCGACGAACTGGTCGGGGTCAGGATCGACCGGGCTGGGGATCCTCAGACCACGCTCGTCGGCGATGTCGTTGGCCACCCGGGCGAGGACGAGATCGGTGATCGCCTGGCGGCGCAGCTCGCCGTTGTCGATCTCGGTGACGCCCTGCTCCTGGGCCTGACGCACCGTGACCTCGCAGTACACGCGGGCGGTGTCATCGAGCGTGGACATCGAGATGGACTGGCCGTCGACAGTGGCAGCGGCGCCGGGGCTGGCCGTGCCGCACGCTGACAACGTCAAAGCGCTGAGACCGAGGACACAGAGGCGAAGGAGAATCACGGCACCATCGTAGACGCGTGTCCGAGGGTCGCGTGACGACGACCGTAGAACCAGTAGACGCCCAAGCCGATGACCAGCCACACGAGGAACCGCAACCACGTCTCGACCGCGAGGTTGCTCATCAGACCCACGCAGAGCACCGCAGACACCACGGGGAGCAGCGGCACCCAAGGGGTGCGGAACGGCCGCTCCAACGATGGCTTGGTGCGGCGCAGCACCAGCACCGCGACGGACACGATAAAGAAGGCGAACAGGGTGCCGATGCTGACCATTTCGGCCAGTGCAGCCAGAGGGACGAAGGCGGCCAGGGCTGCGACGACCAGCGTGGCCCCCACCGTGAGGCGCAGCGGCGTCTGGAACCGCGCGTCGATCGCGCCGATCGACGGGGGCAGCAGGCCGTCACGACACAGGGCGAAGCCGATCCGGCCCAGGGCGATGAGGTCGACCAGGATGACGGAGGTGAGTCCGGCGACCGCCGCGATCCCGATCAGGACGGCCGCCCAGCCGAGACCGACCTGACGGAAGGCATCCGAGATCGGCGCGCCCTCGGAGAGGTCGGTGTACCGGACCATCCCGACCAGCACGAAGCAGACCAGGACGTACAGCACGGTGCAGATGGCCAACGTGCCGAGCAGTCCCCGGGGCATGTCCTTGCCCGGGTCGTTCGTCTCCTCGCCCAGGTTCGCGACGGCCTCGAAGCCGGCGTAGGCGAAGAAGACGATGGCCGCAGCCACGAACACTCCGGTGACGCCGAACGTCGTGGGCTCGACGCCGCTGACCCACTGCCACAGCGGTTGCTTGAGACCGGCCAGCGAAGCCTCGGTCGGTTGCGGCTTCGACGCCGGGATGTAGGGCCCGTAGAACGCGACCTTGATGAAGAAGGCGCCCACGGCCACGACGAACAAGGACACCGAGACCTTGATGACGACCAGCCCGTTGGTGATCCACTTGGCCTCCCGGATCCCGATCGCGGCGACGAAGCCCAGCACCAGGACGATGAAGGCGGCTCCGAGGTTGACCACCGAGTTCTCCTCGCCGAAGAATGCCTGTGGCAGCCCGAAGGAGTCCTGCAGGTAGCCCGACCATCCGCGGGCCACGACGGCGCCGCCGAGCGCGAACTCCAGGATCAGGTCCCAGGCGATGACCCACGCGAACACCTCACCCACCGTCGCGTAGGCGTAGGTGTACGAGCTCCCGGCGGTCGGAACGGCAGCGGCGAGCTCGGCGTAGCAGAGCGCGGCGAGTCCGGCGACGACACCTGCGATCATGAACGAGACCATGACCGCCGGCCCGGCATAGTTCTTGGCTGCGACGCCGGTCAGGGTGAAGATGCCGGTGCCAATCACGATGCCGATGCCGAACCCCATGAGGTCCCACTGGCTGAGCCGCTTGCGCAGCCGCACCGGCTGATCGTCGCCGTCCACGTGATCGTTCTGTCGGACCACGTCGTCGACGTCCTTGGTCCGCATGAGGTCCCGCAGGACGCCGCGAGATGTCATGGCACCACGGTACCCAGATCGTTGACTCCACCCTGACTCGTCCAGCATGCGAGAGTTGACCCATGATGCGACAGCGGCTGGCCCGCACGACCATCCGGGCGATGGGCTACCGCATGGTGGGAGAGGTGCCCCCGACCGGGATTCTGGTCGGTGCGCCGCACACCTCCAACTGGGACTTCGTCACGATGCTGCTGGTCATGTGGCATGACGGCTGCCACCCGCGCGTCCTGGTCAAGAAGCAGCTCTTCAAGGGCCCGCTCGGCTGGCTCCTCCGGTCGCTCGGAGGCGTGCCCGTCGACCGGGAGAACCCCGGGTCGGTGGTCCGCGAGCTCATCGAGGAAGCCGCCAACGGCGAGCCGTTCCGGCTGATCCTCGCGGCCGAGGGCACTCGCTCCAAGGGCGAGTACTGGAAGTCCGGCTTCCTGCGCCTCTCCCAGCAGACCGGGCTGCCGATCACGCTCGCCTTCTTCGAGCCCCCCACCAAGACCATGGGGTTCGGGCCCACCTTCCACGCCTCCGGTGACGTGAGCGCCGACATGGACCTGGTGCGGGAGTTCTTCGCCGACAAGCACGGCATCCGCCCCAAGAACGCCACACCGCCCCGACTGCGCGAAGAGAACGTCTCCTAGGCGACCAGAGTGTCGACCACCATGGCGGTCCACTCCAGCAGCTGACGTCCCACGATGGGACCGCCGCCGATGCTCTCGACGCGCGGCCGCGGCACGAGGATGACCTCGGCGGCCGCCTTGTAGGTGCTGCGGGGGAAGACCCGCTGCATGCGCATCTGGGCCGAGTCGGGCAGCACGATCGAGGCGAAGCGCACGTTCGGCCCCGCTGCGGAGATCTCGCTGAGCCCGGCCTCGCGGACCTTGACCCGCAGCCGCGCGACGTCGAGCAGGGTCTCGACCACCTCGGGCGGCGTGCCGTACCGGTCGACCAGCTCGGCGCGCAGCTCGTCGACATCGGGCAGGGCCCGCACGTCGGCCAGTCGCTTGTACATCTCGAGTCGCAGTCGCTCGCTCGGCACGTACTCCTCGGGCAGGTGCGCCTCGATGGGCAGCTCCAGCTTGACCTCGCGGGAGCCGAATCGGTCGTCCTCGGTCTCGCCGCGGAACTCGGCGACGGCCTCGCCGACGAGGCGCACGTACAGGTCGAAGCCCACGTCGGCGATGTGGCCGGACTGCTCGCCGCCGAGCAGGTTACCGGCGCCGCGGATCTCCAGATCCTTCATCGCGACCGCCATGCCGCCGCCGAGCTCGGAGTGCTGGGCGATGGTGGCGAGTCGGTCGTGGGCCGTCTCGGTGAGCGGCTTGTCCGGCGGGTACAGGAAGTACGCGTACGCCCGCTCGCGGCCGCGGCCCACCCGACCGCGCAGCTGGTGCAGCTGCGACAGTCCCAGGGAGTCGGACCGCTCGATGATCATGGTGTTGGCGTTGGACACGTCCAGTCCGGACTCCACGATCGTGGTGCAGACCAGCACGTCGAAGCGCTTCTCCCAGAAATCGACCATGACCTCCTCGAGCCGGTGCTCGCCCATCTGGCCGTGCGCCGCCGCGATGCGCGCCTCCGGCACCAGCTCCTTGAGCCGGGCCACCGCCTTGTCGATGCTCTGCACCCGGTTGTGGATGAAGAAGACCTGACCCTCGCGCAGCAGCTCGCGGCGGATGGCCGCTGTCACCTGCTTGTTGTCGTAGGCGCCCACGAACGACAGCACCGGGTGACGCTCCTCCGGCGGGGTCGCGATGGTCGACATCTCGCGGATGCCGGTGACCGCCATCTCCAGGGTGCGCGGAATGGGCGTGGCCGACATGGCCAGGACGTCGACGGCGGCGCGCAACATCTTGAGCGCCTCCTTGTGCTCGACGCCGAAGCGCTGCTCCTCGTCGACGATGACAAGGCCGAGGTCCTTGATGCGCACGCCCGGCTGCAGCAGCCGGTGGGTGCCGATCACCAGGTCGACCGAGCCGTCGGCCAGACCCTTGAGGGTCTCCTTGGACTCGGCCTCGGTCTGGAAGCGTGACAGCGGCCGCATCGTGACCGGGAACTGGCCGAAGCGTTCGGCGAACGTGGCGAAGTGCTGCTGCACCAGCAGCGTCGTCGGCACCAGCAAGATGACCTGCTTGCCGTCCTGGATCGCCTTGAACGCGGCCCGCACCGCGATCTCGGTCTTGCCGTAGCCGACGTCGCCGCACACCAGCCGATCCATCGGCACGGTGCGCTCCATGTCGCGCTTGACCTCATCGATCGTGATCAGCTGGTCCGGCGTCTCGACGTGCGCGAACGCATCCTCCAGCTCGGCCTGCCACGGGGTGTCCGGACCGAAGGCGTGGCCCTTGGTCGACTGGCGGGCCGCGTACAGCTTGATCAGCTCGCCGGCGATCTGACGAACGGCACGACGGGCCTTGTTCTTGCGGTTGGTCCAGTCGCTGCCGCCGAGCCGGTCAAGGGTCGGCTGCTCACCGCCGATGTAACGGGTGATCTGGTCGAGCTGGT
>JBBSKV010000159.1:0-4311 GCA_038255955.1 Propionibacteriales bacterium | reverse complement strand
GGTCCTCACCGGTCGGCACCTCCTCGGCCGCTGCGATGGCCTCGGGCGCCGGCTCGGAGAGCAGGAAGCTCACGTAGGAGTTCTTCGGCTCGAGCACCTCGAACGGGTGACCGTCCAGCGCCGCCCGGACCTGGGTGGGCGTGCGCGAGATCGCCTCCCGGAAGAAGCCGAACTCGGCCTCGATCGCCTGCTCCAACGCGCGATCGAACGTGGCCGGGTCACCGGGCACGTCGGCGAGCAGATTGCCTGAGGCGATGAACGTGGACACGTCGGCCGCACCGAGATCCGCTGCGATCTCACGCAGCCGGGCCATGGGCAAGGACGCTCCACCGACGTTGACGGCGCGCAGCAGCACGATGCGGTGGGCCATGCCGTCGATACAAGCACAACGGGCCGCCACCCGGAGGTGACGGCCCGTTGAAGTTCGTGTGGTTAGAAATAGTGCTTTCGACCACCGATGCCGCGGTCCATGGATCCCAGGATCCACAGGATCGCACCGACCACGACCAGGATGGCCCCGATCGTGTACAGGATCGAGACATTCAACAGTGCCCCGAGGATCACGAGAACAACTCCAAGAATGATCACAGTTTTTCCTTTCGTCCCCCGGTCAGCGTGCGCCGACCTCACTGGACGACGAGGCTACCCCCACAGGAGGCCAATTACCGATTGCCGGGCCGTATCGGGCCTCAGCGATGTTTTCGTGGCCGTCCTAGGCTTGTCCTGTGGATGACCCCGACGCCGTGCTCGCGATCGCCGAGATCGTGGCGGATCGTCGCGCGCTGGTGCTGACGGGTGCGGGCGTCTCGACCGACTCGGGCATCCCGGACTATCGCGGACCCGGCTCGATTCCTCGCACGCCGATGACCTTCCAGGAGTTCATCGCCACGCCCGCTGCGCGTCAGCGGTACTGGGCCCGGGCGCACGTCGGCTGGAGCCGCATGACCGGCGCCAGCCCGAATCGCACCCACCGGGCGCTGGTCGACCTGCAACGCGCTGATCGCCTCGCCGGGCTGATCACGCAGAACGTCGACGGTCTGCACGATCGGGCGGGCCATCGCGACGTCATCGACCTGCACGGCCGCATCGACCGGGTGATGTGTCTGGACTGCGGTGACCGCAGCGACCGGTCCGATCTGCATCACCGCCTGTCAGCGCTCAACCCGGGCTATCTCGTCGACCGCGACGCCGTCGCGGCCCCCGACGGAGACGTCGAGATCGACGACACCGCCTCGTTCCTGCTCGCCACCTGCACCAGGTGCGATGGACGACTCAAGCCCGATGTCGTGTTCTTCGGAGAGAGCGTGGCCAAGCCGGTCGTGCAGCGCTGCTTCGACCTCGTCGAGCAGGCCGACGCGCTCCTCGTGCTCGGCTCGTCGCTGCAGGTGATGTCGGGGCTGCGCTTCGTGCGGGCCGCGTCGCGGCGCGGCATCCCCGTCGCCATCATCAACCGAGGGCCCACGCGCGCCGACGATCTGGCGACCATCCGCGTCGACGGCGGGTGCGCCGAGACGCTGGCTCAGCTCAGCTGGCGGATGCGGACGGTCTCGGGCAGACCGGCCAGCTCGGTGAGCACCTCGGGGCTGACCTCCGCGGCGACGTCGGTCACCACGTAGCCGTTCTCGCCGCGCGTCGACAACGACTGCGCCTCGATGTTGACGCCCCGCTCTCCGAGCAGACCATTGATGGTGGCCAGCACGCCCGGCGCGTTGCGGTGCACGTGCGCGATGCGGTGCCGCGCCGACTCGGCGGCCAGGTTGAGCTCGGGCATGTTGACGCTCAGCGACGTGCTGCCGAACTCGGTGTACGAGCGCAGCTTGGACGCCACGAAACGACCGATGTCCTGCTGCGCCTCCTCGGTGGAACCACCGACGTGGGGCGTGAGGATGACGTTGGGCAGACCGCGCAGGTCGGACTCGAAGGCGTCCCCCTGTCGCTTGGGCTCGATCGGGAAGACGTCGACCGCGGCGCCGGCGATGTGACCGGACTCCAGGTGCGCGCGCAGCGCCGTCGTGTCGACCGCGATGCCGCGCGAAAGGTTCAGGAACAGGGAGCGGGGCTTCATCTGGCGCATCTCGTCGGCACCGAACAGACCGGCGTTGCCGGGCCGGCCGTCGACGTGCAGCGTGACGACGTCGGCCTCGGACAGCAGCTCCTCGATCGTCGAGCATCGCTTCGCGTTGCCGAGGGCCAGCTTGTCGTCGATGTCGAAGAAGATGACCTTGAGTCCCAGCGCCTCGGCGATGACCGAGAGCTGGCTGCCGATGTTGCCGTAGCCGATGATGCCGAGCGTGCGCCCGCGGATCTCGTGGCTTCCGGCTGCTGACTTGTTCCACACGCCGGCGTGCATGTCGGTCGACTTCTCGTGCAGCCGGCGAGCCAGCGAGATGATCTCGGCGATGGCGAGCTCGACGACGCTGCGGGTGTTGGAGTAGGGGGCGTTGAACACCGCGACGCCGCGAGCAGATGCTGCGGCCATGTCGATCTGGTTGGTGCCGATGCAGAAGGCACCGATGGCCATCAGGTCCGGCGCCGCGTCGAGCACCTTCTCGGTGATGTAGGTGGTCGACCGGATGCCCAGCAGGTGCACGCCCTGGATGGCCTCGATCAGCTCGTCCTCACTGAGGGCGCCGTCGAGAGCCTCGACCTGGTAGCCCTTGCCACGCAGGAAGTCGGCGCCGTCGATGTGGATGTTCTCCAGCAGCAGCACGCGGACGTCGGAGTCCTCGAGACGCTCGGTGGCGGGCGGGGCGGTGGTGTTCATGGTCATCATCATCTCGGTGATCTCCAGGTCAGCGGTCGTGGGGGCTGACCGGGGCCCAGGCGAACGGTCCCGATGTCGATGAAGCGGCCGTTCCCTGGTGGGGATCCACCTGAACGCCAGTCGCGGCCGCGTGGGGCCCAGTCTACCGGCCCGTTCAGCCTGCATCCATCGAGGACAGATCCCTTACGTAGGCCAGCGCCTCCGCCGGGAGCTCCTGGTCCAGATTCGCCAGACGCACCTGACCCTGGGCGATCAACCGATCGGACTGGTCGTGCGACTCCAAATGCCACAGCTGCTGGCTGCGGCCCCGGTGGATCGGGGTGGCCGTGACCGTGATGACGTCCCCGATCTGCGCACGTCGCAGGAAGTCGGTGGAGTTGTTGGTGCCGACGACGACCCCCTTGGTGCCCAGCCACATCTGGGCGGCGATGCTGGCCGCTGTCTCATGGGCCGCGCAGTAGACGCCACCGTGCGGGATGCCGAACGGCTGCAGGTGCTCGGGCCCGATGGTGTAGCGCACGACGACGCGATCAATGGTGATCTCGACGTGCTGCACCCCCAGCAGGCCGTCCAGTCCAGGGAGCTCACGTGTCATGGCCTGAGTATCTCAGCCCACTTGATTCCATACCCCATGGGGGTATGGTGGAGGCATGACTGAATCTACGGCGCCGGTCGCACCGGGCTACCGCGACGACAAGGCCGCGGTGCTGGCCAGACTGCGCCGGGTCGAGGGGCAGGTGCGCGGCCTGACGCGGATGGTCGAGCAGGACACCTACTGCATCGACGTGCTGACGCAGGTGTCGGCGACGACCCGCGCCCTCGAGGCGGTCGCGCTGAAGCTGCTCGACGAACACCTCACCCACTGCGTGCTCGACGCCGCCCGCGAGGGGGGACCGGCCGCCGAGCACAAGATCCGTGAGGCGTCCGACGCCATCGCCCGTCTCGTCAAGTCCTGACCGAAGGAGCATTCCCATGACCACTAGCACCTCCTACCGCGTGAGCGGCATGACCTGTGAGCACTGCGTCCGCGCCGTGACCGACGAGATCACGGACCTGGCCGGCGTCACCGCCGTGACCGTCGACCTCGTGGCCGGCGGAACCTCGACCGTCACCGTCGCCAGTGAGTCCGCCCCGGACGACACGGCAATCGCCGCCGCGATCGACGAGGCCGGCTATGCGCTCGCCTGAGAAGACGTCCTCACTGAGCAAGCACACCCTGGACGTGCACGGCATGAGCTGTGCCTCCTGCGCCCTGCGCGTCGAGAAGAAGCTGAACAAGATCGACGGCGTCACCGCCACCGTCAACTACGCCACGGAAAGGGCCAGCGTCGAGGCGCCGCAGGATCTCGACGTGCAGACGCTGATCGACACCGTCGATGCCACCGGCTACTCCGCGAGCGTGCGTGGCGACCAGCCATCCCCGGACGCGCATGGTGGGTTGCACGGTGCGGACTCCATCCGGCGCCGGCTGCTCGTCGGCGTCGTCCTGACGATTCCGGTCGCGTTGCTGTCCATGGTGGCGGCGCCGTGGCGGGCGTTGAGCACGG
>JBBSKV010000158.1:0-4324 GCA_038255955.1 Propionibacteriales bacterium | reverse complement strand
GCATCGCGATGTTCGGCGGCTCGGTGTTCATCGGGCAGT
Organism: Propionibacteriales bacterium; assembly: GCA_038255955.1. Lineage (GTDB taxonomy): Bacteria > Actinomycetota > Actinomycetes > Propionibacteriales > Nocardioidaceae > Aeromicrobium. The sequence goes on along the minus strand of JBBSKV010000158.1, from coordinate 4,285 downwards.
ACTTCCAGGTCGCTGGCGGACACAGCCCGACGGAGGCCGGTCTGCTGACCATCCCCTTGATGCTCGGCTCGCTCGTCGGCACCATCTCCTCGGGCGTGCTCATCACCCGCTTCGGCCGGTGGAGGCGTTTCCTCATCATCGGCTCGGTCTCGCTGATCGTGGGGATGGGGCTGCTCGGCACCCTCGACCACGCCACGCCGGAGTGGCACGCGATGGTCTATCTGGCCTTCGTCGGCGTCGGCATGGGCATGCTGCTGCAGAACTACGTGCTCGCCGTGCAGAACACCGTGGACGTCAGCCAGGTCGGCTCGGCCAGTGCCACGGTCGCCTTCTTCCGCTCCCTCGGGGGTGCGGTGGGCGTCTCGGTGCTCGGTGCGATCCTCGCCGCCCAGGTCAAGGGCGACGTCTCGACCAGGCTGGCTGCACTCGGCGCGCAGGGCAGCACCGGGGGTGGTTCGTTGCTGGACGTCAAGAACCTGCCAGCACCGGTGGCCGAGATCGTGCGGACGGCCTACGGCGACGCGACCGGCACGATCTTCCTGGTCGGCGCCTTCGTCGCGGTGTTCAGCCTCGTGGCAGCGTTCCTGATCCGTGAGGTGCCGCTGCGCACCACGGTCGACAAGCGCGACTAGTTGTGGCGCACGTGGCGTCTAGCGCCTGACGCGGCGGCCCGGCTGCAGGTGCAGGGCATTGCGACGACGGCGGCAGTACTCGATGCCGATCAGGCCCAGACCGAATCCGGCCAGCGCGGTCCACAGCCACCAGGTCCGGCCGTCCTGCTCCAGCGAACCGAGGAACGGCAGCATCGCCACGGCCACGACACCCCAGGCGATGGTGCCGACGGTCATGGTGCGAACACCGTCGACGTCCATGGGCTCGACCTCGGCCACCCGGTGGGTGGTGTTGCCGATCTCGAGCTCGGTGATCTCGGGTCGACCGAACTCGTGACGGCGCGCAGCGCGGTCCAGACGGGCGATCTCGCGCGATCCCATCTTGCGCTCGACCGTCTCGGGGCCGTCGCCCTCGTTGATGATCCAGTCGTCGCTCACCTCATCAGCGTACCTGTCATGCTGGAGAGGCCATGAATCCGCGCCACCGCCGCCTGTTGATCCCGGGGTTGCTCATCGCACTGCTGGTCGTGGTCGTGATCGCCTCCCTGGCCGGCCGGTCCGAGGCCGCCGAGGCCTCAGATCCCCAGCAGGTCAGCGTGATCGACGACCCGCGCATCGTCGAGGCCAGCGGCATGGCGGCCAGCGTCAAGTTCGACGATCTCGTGTACGTCATGAACGACTCGGGCGAGGCGCAGATGATCTATGCCGTGCGGGTCTCGAGCGGTGCGGTGGTGGGGGCCACCACCGTCACGAACGGGCAGTGGAAGGACAGCGAGGCGCTGTCGATCGACGGTGACGGCACGTTGTGGGTGGCCGACACCGGGGACAACCTCGTCGACCGCGATGACGCCGCGCTGTACTCCATCGAGGAGCCCGGCGAGGGGGATCGCACCGTCACCGCGCAGCGGTACCCGGTGTCCTACGAGGGTGGCGCCCAGGACGTCGAGGCGTTGCTGGTCGAGCCCGGCACCGGCGCCAAGTACCTGGTCAGCAAGAGCTTCGTCTCGGCCACCGTCTACGCCCTGCCGGACGAGCTGAGCGCCTCGGACAACGTGGCCCAGCCGGTGGCCCGGGCGCCCGCTGCGGTCACCGACGGCGCGTTCACCCCCGACGGGTCGCGCGTCCTGCTGCGCACCTACGCAGATGTCCGCGAGCTCGACCCGGGGGACTGGAGCGAGATCCGATCGATCGGCACCCCTGCGGTGCAGCAGGGCGAGACGCTGGCCGCCGAGAGCGGCAACCGCACCTTCCTGATCGGCAGCGAGGGAGCGTCGTCGCCGTTGATCCGGGTCGCGATTCCCCCCGGAACAGCGCCCACGCCGTCCGTCACGCCGACCCCCTCCCCCTCTCCGGTTCCGGTCGACGCCAACGGCGATCCGCGCGCCTCACAGGGCTTCGCCGGACGGGCGTGGTTCGGCGCAGGCTTCGGCCTGCTGGCCCTGCTGGGCATCAGCTGGTGGGTCGCCCGCGGGCGCTGACACCGGTCTGGCAGGGTTTCTCCAGCACTGTCGACGCAGGAGGATCAATGAGCACCAGGTTGGACGAGTACTTCCGGATCACCGAGCGCAGCTCGACCGTGGCCCGCGAGGTTCGAGGTGGAGTCGTCACCTTCCTCACGATGGCGTACATCATCGTGCTCAACCCGATCGTGCTGGCCGGCGTCGCCGACGCCGACGGCCAGTACCTCGGCGGAGGGACCGAGCCCGGTTCGGGCTTCGCCACGATCGCGGCCGTCACGGCGCTCGTCGCCGGCGTGCTCACCCTCGCCATGGGCCTGGTCGCCAACTTCCCGCTCGCCCTCGCCACCGGGCTGGGGCTCAACGCCTTCGTCGCCTACTCGGTCGCGACGCAGATGACGTGGGCCGACGCCATGGGCCTGGTCGTGCTCGAGGGTCTGATCATCCTGATCCTGGTGCTCACCGGATTCCGTAAGGCGGTCTTCGAAGCGGTGCCGCGCCAGCTCAAGACCGCCATCGCCGTCGGCATCGGTCTGTTCATCACCCTCATTGCGCTGGTCGACGCCGGATTCGTGCGCACCACGGGCATCCCGGCGCCGCCGGTCCAGATGGGCATCGGCAACCAGCTGTCCGGCTGGCCGGTGCTGGTGTTCATCGTCGGGCTGCTGATCATGGTCGTCCTGCACGTTCGTCGCGTTCCCGGGGCGATCCTCATCGGCATCGCCAGCGCCACCGTGATCGCTGGCATCGTCAACGCCGTGGCCGACGTCCCGGCCGGAGCGGGCGACCCCACGTCCAAGGGGTGGAACCTCAACGTCCCGTCGTTGCCGGACTCGCTGTTCCAGATGCCGGACTTCTCGCTGCTCGGCGAGTTCTCCCTGTTCGGCTCGTTCGAACGCGTCGGATTCGTCACGGCGGCGCTGCTGGTCTTCACGCTCCTGCTCGCCGACTTCTTCGACACGATGGGCACGATGACCGCCATCGGCGCCGAGGCCGGGCTGAACGACGAGGACGGAACGCCCCCGAACGCCCAGCGCATCCTGGTGGTCGACTCGATCGCCGCCGCGGCAGGTGGTGCAGCCGGCGTCTCCAGCAACACGTCCTACATCGAGTCGGCGTCCGGCGTCGGCGACGGCGCGCGCACCGGTCTGGCCTCCGTCGTGACCGGCGTGCTGTTCCTGCTGGCGACGCTGGCCGCCCCGCTGGTGCAGCACATCCCGAGCGAGGCGGCTGTTCCGGCGTTGGTCCTGGTCGGCTTCCTGATGATGAGCCAGGTGTCGAACATCAGCTGGGACGACGACGAGATCGCCATCCCGGCGTTCCTGACCATCGTCCTGATGCCGTTCACCTACTCGATCACGGCAGGCATCGGAGCCGGCTTCGTCACCTACGTCGTCCTGAAGGTGGTCAAGGGCAAGGCGGCCGTCCTGCATCCGCTGATGTGGGTCGTGGCGGTGCTGTTCGTGGTCTACTTCGCGATCGATCCGATCTCGCGCTGGCTGACCTGAGCCGTAGATTGAGCCCATGCTGATCTCTTTGGGTGACAAGGTTCCGCACGTCGACGACACCGCGTGGGTCGCGCCGAACGCCACGCTGGTGGGTTCGGTAAGCCTCGGCGCCGGGGCCAGCGTCTGGTACGGCGCGGTGCTGCGGGCCGACAACGAGCCGATCACGATCGGGGCGCGCTCCAACGTCCAGGACAATTGCTCCTTCCACGTCGACCGGGGCAAGCCGGTCACCCTCGGTGAGGGTGTCTCGGTCGGCCACAACGCGGTCGTGCACGGCGCCACGGTCGGCGACCACGTGCTGATCGGCATGGGCGCCGTGGTCATGAACGGCGCCGACATCGGCGCCGAGTCCATGGTCGCCGCCGGCTGCCTGGTCACCGAGGGCACCGTGGTGCCGCCGCGCTCCCTGATCGCCGGTGTGCCCGGCAAGGTCCGGCGCGAGCTCACCGACGACGAGGTCGCCCACCTGCGCCAGAATGCCGAGATCTACGAGGGCCACCGCGATCTGCACCGCGGAGGGACCGAGGAGCTCTAGCGGCGCTCGCCGTCGGCGGTGAAGATCGGGGGGATGGACGAGTCTACGTCGTCGTCGGTCTGCAGGTGCTGACGGACCCAGTGGATGTTCCGTCGCTGCACCTGGACCGGGTTTCCGATGACAAGTGAATGCGGGGGGACCGGACGCGACTTGGTCACCAGGCTGCGGATGCCG
>JBBSKV010000157.1:0-4382 GCA_038255955.1 Propionibacteriales bacterium | reverse complement strand
GAACGCCGCCGGCTCCTACGTCGCGGGCCAGCTGTCCTGCTCCGACGCCATGCCCACGGCCGACCAGCTGTCGACCTACCTGCAGGGAGCACCTCGATGAGCGCAGCCGTCACGCCCGAGGACATCCGCACGATCGTCGATCTCCGCGCGTCCGACCCCGGTCGCATCGCTGAGCTGGCCGCTGCCCGCCAGCAGCCCGAGGGCCTGACCGGCCAGACCGGTCGGCTCATGCTGATCGCCACCGATCACCCGGCCCGCGGCGCACTGCGCGCCGGCGAGGACGCCCTCGCCATGGGTGACCGACTCCAGCTGCTGGACCGCATCGTGCGGGCACTCGACCGGCCCGGTGTCGACGGCTTCCTCGGGACCGCCGATCTCATCGAGGACCTGCTGATCCTCGGTGCTCTGGAGGGCAAGGTCGTGATCGCCTCCATGAATCGCGGCGGCCTGGCGGGCACCTCGTTCGAGATCGATGACCGTTTCACCGCTCATCAGGCACCGGCCATCGCCCGGGCCGGCTACCAGGGCGGCAAGATGCTGTTCCGCATCGACCCGAACGATCCTGCGACCGTCTCGACCATGCACGCGTGCGCGCAGGCGGTCGACGCCCTCGCCGAGCATCGGCTGATGGCCATGGTCGAGCCCTTCATCTCGTACCGCGACACCACCGGTGGTGAGACAGCCGGGCGAGTCCGCAACGACCTGTCCACCGAGGCCGTCGTGCGCTCGGCCACTGTCGCCGCCGGTCTGGCGAGCACGTCGGCCCACACCTGGCTGAAGCTGCCCGTCATCGAGGACATGGAGGCCGTGCTGGCCTCCACCACTCTGCCGGTGCTGCTGCTCGGCGGCGAGGTCGCTGCTGATCAGGAAGCCCAGTTCGCTGCATGGTCCAGGGCGCTGTCCAGCCCCATGGTCAAGGGCATGGTCGTCGGTCGTTCGCTGCTGTTCCCGCCCAGCGGCACCGTCGAGTCCGCCGTCGACGCCACCGTGGAGATGATGACCCGGTGACCTCCTCCTCATACGTCGTCAAGAAGGACGCCTCCGCCAGCGGACCTGTGGTCCTCGACGTCACGCCTGCGTCGGCCGGCTGGGCGCACAGTGGACTGCTGGTCCTGGCGCTCGCCGCTGGGGAGTCGCACACGCTCGCCACTGGCGATGCCGAGGCGATGGTGCTGTCCCTGTCCGGCGCGGCCGCGATCACCGTGGACGACACCTCGTTCGACCTGCAGGGCCGCGCGAACGTGTTCTCCGGACCCAGCGACGTCGTCTACGTGCCGCGTGACGCACAGCTGACCGTGAGCAGCGCTGCCGGAGGCCGCTTCGCGGTCTGCACCGCGGTCTGCACCAACCGACTCGAGCCGGCCCACCTGCCCGTCGACGACGTGCCGGTCGAGATGCGTGGCGCCGGCCAGGCCAGCCGCCAGGTCAACAACTTCGGCATCCCCGGCGTGCTCGAGGCCGACCGCCTGATCTGCTGCGAGGTGATCACGCCTGGGGGCAACTGGTCGTCGTGGCCCCCGCACAAGCACGACGAGGAGCGCGAGGGAGAGACCCAGCTCGAGGAGATCTACTACTTCGAGGTGCAGGACGGGCCGGCCGGTCCCGGCATGGGTTTCCAGCGGGTCTACGGTCATGAGGCTGCCGACATCGACGTCTCGACCGAGGTCCGCAGCGGTGACGTCGTGCTCATCCCGCACGGCTGGCACGGACCGTCGATGGCGGCACCCGGCTATGACCTGTACTACCTGAACGTGATGGCCGGTCCGGGCGCCGAGCGCTCGTGGCTGATCTGCGACGATCCCGCCCACACCTGGGTCCGCGAGACCTGGGCTGACCAGCCCATCGACTCCCGTTTGCCGTTCGGGAAGGGGGAGACGTCATGACGATCCTCACCGTCGCCCAGGCGACCGTCCGATTCCTCGAGGCCCAGTTCACCGAGCGTGACGGCGTCGAGACCCCGTTCTTCACCGGTTGCTGGGGCATCTTCGGCCACGGCAACGTCGCCGGTGTCGGCCAGGCGCTGCTGGAGCGTGAGCAGTCAGCCGACGGGTCTGAGCTCGATGGTGACCGGGTCCGTCACGTCCTTCGCTACTTCCACGGCCGCAACGAGCAGGCCATGGTGCACGCCGCCGTGGCCTACGCCCGTCATCGCGACCGGCTGGCGGCGATGGCCGTCACCGCGTCGGTCGGCCCCGGCGCCACGAACATGGTCACGGGCGCCGCGCTGGCCACGATCAACCGGCTGCCCGTGCTGCTGCTGCCCGGCGACACCTTCGCGACCCGCGTCGCGAGCCCGGTGCTGCAGGAGCTGGAGAGCAACCAGGCTGGGGACATGTCGGTCAACGACATCTTCCGTCCGGTCTCGGTGCACTTCGACCGCATCAACCGGCCCGAGCAGCTCGCCTCGGCGCTGCTGCACGCCACACGGATCCTGACCGACCCGGCGGAGACCGGTGCTGTCACGCTCGCCCTGCCGCAGGACGTGCAGGCAGAGGCGTTCGACTTCCCCGACGCGCTGTTCGCCAAGCGGGTCTGGCACGTGGCCCGCCCGGTTCCGGAGCCCGCGGCACTTGAGCGGGCCGTCGCCGCGATTCGCTCCGCGCGTCAGCCGCTGGTCGTCGCGGGAGGCGGAGTCACGTACTCGCAGGCCAACGCGGCCCTGGCGGCCTTCGTCGAGGCCACGGGCATCCCGGTGGCCGAGTCGCAGGCCGGCAAGGGCTCGCTCCCGTACGACCACCCGCAGTCGGTCGGCGCGATCGGTGCCACCGGCACCACCGCGGCCAACGCTCTCGCCGAAGAGGCGGATGTCGTCATCGGCATCGGCACTCGCTACAGCGACTTCACCACCGCTTCCAGGACGCTGTTCCAGAACCCCGCGGTGCGGTTCGTGAATCTCAACGTCTCGGCCTTCGACACCCACAAGCACTCCGCCGTCAGCCTCGTGGCCGACGCCCGCGAAGGACTGGCTGCCCTGACCGGAGCGCTGGACGGCTGGAGGGCCGACGCCGCGCACACGGCCCGGGCCACCGAGCTCGCGGGGGAGTGGGACGCCATCGTCGAGAAGGCCTACGCAGGGCAAGGCGCTGCGCCGGTCGCCGACGGGCTCGCGATCCAGAGCCAGGTCATCGGTGCGGTCAACGAGCTGTCCGACCCCCGCGACATCGTGCTCTGCGCGGCCGGGTCCATGCCCGGCGACCTGCACAAGCTGTGGCGCACCCGCGATCGCAAGGGCTATCACGTCGAGTACGGCTTCTCCTGCATGGGCTACGAGATTGCCGGTGGCCTGGGCGTCAAGCTCGCGGCACTGGACGAGACTGCGCTGTCGGGGGCTGGTGATCGAGACGTCTTCGTCATGGTCGGCGACGGCTCCTACCTGATGATGAACACCGAGCTCGTCACTGCGGTCGCCGAGGGAATCAAGATCATCGTCGTGCTGGTGCAGAATCACGGCTACGCCTCGATCGGGGCCCTGTCGGAGTCGCTCGGATCGCAACGATTCGGCACGTCGTACCGCTATCGCACGAGCACCGGCCTCGACGGTGACAAGCTTCCCGTCGATCTGGCGGCCAACGCCGCCAGTCTCGGCGCCGACGTCCTGCCGGTCACGGGCATCGAAGACTTCCGGTCCGCCGTGCTGAAGGCCAAGGAGTCGACCCGCACCACCGTCATCCACGTCGAGACCGATCCGCTGGTCCCGGCGCCCGACAGCCCCGCCTGGTGGGACGTGCCGGTCTCGGAGGTCTCGGACCTCGAGTCGACGCAACAGGCCCGCCGCACCTACGAGGACCACAAGACCCGGCAGCGCACCCACCTGTCGCCGGCCACCGAACCGACCAACGAACAGGGCACAGCATGACGACGTACGACCACTGGATCAACGGCACGAGCCACCAGGGCGAGAGCGATCGACTCGGCGACGTGTACGACCCGGCGCGCGGCGTCGCGAAGTCGCAGGTGCGGCTCGCGACGGCCGGCGACGTCGACGTGGCCGTCGCTGCGGCGCTGAAGGCTTTCCAGACGTGGGGCGAGACGTCGGTGACGGCCCGCTCGCGCGTGATGTTCGCCTTCCGCGAGCTGCTGGTGCAGCACGAGGACGAGCTGGCCGCGATCATCTCCTCGGAGCACGGCAAGACGCTGGACGACGCGAAGGGCGAGGTCGTCCGGGGCCGCGAGGTCGTCGAGTTCGCATGCGGCATCCCGCAGCTGCTGAAGGGTGACTTCAACGACCAGGTCTCCGGCGGCATCGACTCACACTCGTTCCGTCAACCGATCGGTGTGGTTGCCGGCATCACGCCCTTCAACTTCCCGATCATGGTGCCGTTGTGGATGCACCCGGTGGCGATCGCGACCGGCAACACGTTCATCCTCAAGCCGTCCGAGCG
>JBBSKV010000156.1:0-4437 GCA_038255955.1 Propionibacteriales bacterium | reverse complement strand
TGGTGGCGGTGGAGGACGTCGGGGTCGGGTACCGAGTCAGCCGGCCGTTTCCCGCCGGCGAGATCAACGGCACCATGCGGGTGCAGACCATCGACGAGCTGGTCGGCGAGCCCGTCACCCGCGTGGTGATCCGAGCGCCCGAGCGCAGTGCCGATGACTTCCATCGGCTGGTCGCGGACCTCGGCCTGCACGACACCAACTACTACATCGGCTACACGGCGTGGCTCGACATCGCGCCCGAGGGCGTCTCCAAGGCCTCGGGCCTGGAGTGGCTGTGCGAGCGGCGCGGGATCGATCGCTCCGACGTGCTGGCGGTCGGCGATGGCAACAACGACCTCGAGATGCTGCTGTGGGCTGGCCGAGGGGTCGCGATGGGCCAGGCGCCGGAATCCCTCAAGGTCGCCGCCGACGCCGTCACCGGCTCCGTCGACGAGGACGGCCTCGTCACCGAGCTCCGCCGCTACCTGTAATTCCCCAACTTTTGTAGCCAAATGCAGGTAAAACCATGGTCTATGCCTGCATACCGCTACAAAAGTTGGGGAATCAGGCGGCGCGGCTGGACTCGAGGCGGTCGAAGCAGTCGAGGACGGCTTCGACGGTGGGAGCCGTGCTGCGCGACGGCTCGACCGGGCGGTTCAGGGCCTCGGCTTCACGGGCCCGCCGCAGGTGACGCTTGATGGTCGACGTGGAACAGCCGAGGCGGTCGGCCAGCTGCAGGCAGGTGTCCTTGGGGTAGGCCTGGCGGATGGCGATCACGGCTTCCTGGCTGATCGGGCCGCCGCCGACGTTTGGGATGCCCATCGCGGCCGGCGTCATCTCGACGTCGAGGCCGAGCTCGCGGCGAATCTGGCGACGATCCCGTTCGGTCGTGCAGGCGACGAATCCGGACACGTCGACCTGGACGACCGCGCGGTACAGGCAGTCGATCAACAGCGGGCAGCCGGCGCACTGACGGTGCACCTCGGCGCGGCGCGCGGTGAACTGCGCCCACTCGGCCGCGGTCAGGTCGCGTCGCGACGGCGGGTGGTGCAGCGTCTCGTGGTGGTACACCTCTGGCGCACTGGCGCACGGCGGCGAAATCGTGTCAGACACGATGGTCATGGGTCCCTCTTCCCGTCACATCGCGGCCAATGCTAGAGGTACATGCCTCCTGATGCGGGTGAATCCGATGAAGTAGTCGAATCGTCACTCTTGGGGTCGTTTGAGCCCGGTAGGGCCAGTCTCATGTTCTGGAACTGGTGCTGCGCCTGCACCTGCTGGGCGTACAGCGCCGCCTGGATCCCGTGGAAGAGGCCCTCGAGCCAGCCGACGAGCTGGGCCTGAGCCACTCGCAGCTCGGAGTCCGATGGCGATTTGTCCTCGAACGGCAGGCTCAAGCGCTCCAGCTCGTCGACCAGCTCGGGCGCGAGACCGTCCTGCAGCTCCTTGATCGACTGCACGTGGATGTCGCGCAGCCGGGCGCGTCCTGCCTCGTCGAGAGGGGCCGCCTTCACCTCGTCGAGCAGCTGGCGCACCATGCTGCCGATGCGCATGACCTTGGCGGGCTGCTCGACCAGATCGCCCAGCGACGTGCCCGATTCACCGGCGGCGGCGACGATCTGCTGTCCGTCCGGGCCGATGACCTGCGGCGGAGGGGACTGGTCGGATGGGGTGTCACTCGCAGACGTCATGCAACCAGCCTAACGAGCCGTCAGAGGGTCAGCAGCACCTTGCCCGAGTGACTGGAGTCCTCGAGCACCTGGTGGGCCTCGCGCACCTGCTCCAGCGGGAACGTGGCGTGCACGATCGGGCGCACCGTGTGCTCGGCCAGCAGCGGCCAGACCTGCGCCACCATAGCCGACACGATCGCCTTCTTCTCGGCTGACGGCCGGGCCCGAAGCGACGTGGCCATCACGGCGGCCCGCTTGGCCAGCAGAGCGCCGAGGTCGAGCTCGCCCTTGGCCCCGCCCTGCATGCCGATGACCACGAGCCGGCCGGCCGTCGCCAGGACGGCGAGGTTCGACTGCAGGTACTTGGCGCCGATGATGTCGAGGATGACGTCTGCGGTCAGATCGTGCTCGGCCATCTGTGCGGCGAAGTCCTCGGTGCGGTAGTTGACGACCAGGTCGGCGCCCAGCTCGCGGCAGAAGTCGGCCTTCTCCGGCGAACCGACGGTGGTGACCACCGTGGCACCGAAGGCCTTGCACAGCTGGATGCCCATCGTGCCGATGCCGCTGGCACCGCCGTGCAGCAGGACCGTCTCGCCGTGCTGCAGCTTGCCCATCATGAAGACGTTGGACCACACGGTGGAGGCAACCTCCATCAACGCAGCCGACTCGACGAGGGTGACGCCCCGGGGGACCGTCGCCACCTGACCGGCCGGGACGACGACGTACTCGGCGTATCCACCGCCGCTGAGCAGGGCGCACACCTGGGTGCCGGCGGGGAAGTCGGTGACGCCCTCGCCCACGGCGGCGATCTCACCCGAGCACTCCAGCCCGAGGACGTCGGTCGCTCCGGCCGGCGGATCGTAGAAGCCGCGGCGCTGGAGCAGATCGGCGCGATTGACCCCCGCTGCCGTGATCTTGATGAGGACTTCGCCCGGGCCGGGCTCAGGGACTGGACGGTCGACGACCTCGAGGGCCTCGACACCGCCGGGGTTCTGGACGACGACGGCACGCATGGGGGCCACCGTAGCGTGTCTTCGCCGTCAGCAACGGGTGTCTCGCGGAGGCAGCCATTCACCTGCCAAGATGGAAATATGCGTGTCGCAGTGGTCCAGTTCGCCTCGACCCTTGATTCAGCGAGCAACCGCACGCTGATCGCGGAGAGGTTGTCGGCGCTGCCCGGCGACCTCGATCTGGTGGTCCTGCCCGAGGCTGCCATGCACGACTTCGGCGATCCCGGGCACGATCTGGCCGCCGCCGCCGAATCGCTGGACGGTCCCTTCGTCACGATGCTGGCCGAGCACGCGCGTCGGCTCGGCGCCACCATCGTCGCCGGGATGTTCGAGTCCACCGAGACGCTGCCGTTCAACACCCTCGTGGCCGTGGGCCCCGACGGGACGCTGCGTGGCACCTACCGCAAGGTGCACCTGTACGACTCCTTCGGATACCGGGAATCCGACCGGATGGCTTCGGGTGAGATCACCCCCACCCTCATCGACATCGCCGGCCTGCGCGTGGGTCTGATGACCTGCTACGACCTGCGGTTCCCCGAGATGGCCCGTGCCCTGATCGACGAGGGGGCGGACGCTCTGCTCCTCCCCGCCGCCTGGGTGGCCGGTCAGCACAAGCTGCACCACTGGACAACCCTGCTCGCGGCCCGCGCGATCGAGAACACCGTGTTCGTGCTGGCTTCGGCCCAGGGCGGTGAGCGTTACACCGGTCACTCGATGGCACTGGACCCCATGGGCCTGGTGCTCGGCGAGGCCGGGGCTGACGACGAGACGTTCGTCGTCGAGATCGATCGCCACGAGGTGGAAGCGGTGCGCGAGGTCAATCCCTCGCTGAGCAACCGGAGGATGCGCTGATGGCCACCCAGCAGGGCGGGCGGCGCCGGTTGGACTCCTCGGTGCCGCAGGACTACGACGTCCCGACCCGAGCCGCTCGGATGTCGTCGCCCCGCCTGGCCCACCTGGTGATGTCGTTGTTCGTCGTGCTGTGGCTCGTCGGCGTCGTCGGCGCGGGAACCGCGGTCGTGGCAGTGGGGACTCCGGAGTGGGTCCAGCGACCGTCGGCGGCGCTGTTGATGGTCGTGTTCACGGTCGCGCTGGTGCACCGCGGCGGTGGCCACATGCGGCTGTGGATTCCTCCGACCGTTCTGCTGGGCATCCTGACCGTGACGGTCGAGAACAACACCTTGCTCGCATCGGCCGCAGTGCTCACCGGTGTGACGGCCGCCGTGTGGGCGGTCCTGGTCACGCGCCCGGCCAGCGGCGTGGTGCGGGCCGTGGTGGAGTTCTCGATCGCCATCGTGGTCGCCCTCAGCGGCACGATCGCGGTGGCTGCGTGGAACGCGCCGGTCAACTTCCAGCGCTTCAACCTGATCGTCCTGGGCATCTCCTTGGCACTGGCCATCGCGCTGGTCTGGGGGCTGGGCGCTGGCCTGCACGGCATGGGGCGGCAGAACTTCACGATCCTGGTGGGCGCAGCGCTGGGAGTCGTGCTGCTGCTCGCGTACAGCAGCTTCGTGCGCACGCACGGATCGCAGATGTTGGTGGACGTGTTCACCAACTCGGTGATCTGGACCCGGGAGACCTTCGGGGGCGTGCCTCGCCCGGTGGAGGTGCTGCTGGGCTTCCCTGCGCTCCTGGTAGGAGTGTCGGTGCGCTCGCAGCGCCGTGAGGGCTGGTGGATCCTGGTGTTCGCGGTGATCGGCACCTCGGTGCTGACGTCGTCGCTGGTCACCCCGGGTGCCTTCCCGTCCTACATCGCCTTGTCGACGCTGTACTCGGTG
>JBBSKV010000155.1:0-4530 GCA_038255955.1 Propionibacteriales bacterium | reverse complement strand
GTTCAGGCTCTCGGCTCGACCGTAGATGGGCACCGCGACGACGTGATCGGCCAGCACGCTGACCTGCTCGGGCAGCCCCCACGCCTCGTTGCCCATCAGCCACGCGGTGGGTGCCGCGAGATCGAGGGCGTCGTCGAACAGTCCTGCCGTGCCGCCACCATCGGCCGCCAGCACCTGGAGTCCCTGCTGCTGCAGCAGGGTCACGACCTCGGCGATGTCGCGGTGCACCAGCACCGGCAGGTGGAACAGGCTGCCGGCCGTGGCCCGCACGGCCTTGGGGTTCAGGGGGTCGACGCTGTCGCCGGCCAGCACCACCGCATCCGCGCCGGCGGCGTCGGCGCAGCGGATGACGGCCCCGGCATTGCCGGGATCGCGGACATCGGCGCAGACGACCACGAACCGCGCCTGCGGGGACAGGTCGGCCAGGTCCCGCACCACGCTGCGGCAGCGCGCGACGACACCCTGCGGATGGACTGAGTCGGCGATCGCCTCGAGAACGACGTCGTCAACCTCGGTCCAGCGGTCACCGGCCGCCAGCGCCAGCTCGGGATGGCGGTTCGCGGCGTCGGCGGTGCCGAACACCTCGAGCACCGCGTCAGCGACGTCGAGCGCCTCGCGGACGGCCTGCGGGCCCTCGGCAAGGAACTCGCCGGTCTGGGCCCGGAACGCACGAGTGGCGAGCCGCCGGGCGTGCTTCACCCGTCCGGATCGGACGGTGAGCGGTGCCGCGGGCGTGCTCGCCACAGGTGAGGGGCGATCCGTGGTCAGACGGAGGCCGTGGGGGCGTTGACGTCGGCCGGGAGGTTGTCCTTGGCCGTCTTCACCAGTGCCGAGAAGGCAGCGGGCTCGTGCACCGCGAGGTCGGCGAGGACCTTGCGATCGACCTCGACGCCAGCCAGGCGCAGGCCCTGGATGAAGCGGTTGTAGGTCATGCCCTCGGCGCGGACCGCAGCATTGATGCGCTGGATCCAGAGGCGACGGAAGTCGCCCTTCTTGGCCTTGCGGTCCCGGTAGCTGTAGACCAGCGAGTGGGTGACCTGCTCCTTGGCCTTGCGGTACAGGCGCGAACGCTGCCCGCGGTACCCGGAAGCCCGCTCGAGTGTTACGCGGCGCTTCTTCTGGGCGTTGACTGAACGCTTGACGCGTGCCATGTCGGTACTCCTTCAGTCGTTGAGGTCAGTGCGGGCTAGAGGCCCAGCATCTTCTTGACGCGGGCGGTGTCGGCCTTGGCCACGTCGACGGTGCCCTCGAGACGACGCTTGCGGGTGGACGTCTTGTACTCGGCGAGGTGACGGCGGTTGGCCTGCTCACGGCGCAGCTTTCCGCTGCCCGTGCGCTTGACTCGCTTCTTCATCCCCGAGTGGGGCTTGAACTTGGGCATCTATGCCTCCATGTCCGGGTCGAGGTTCTCTGAACGACGACGGGGCTTCTTGGGTGGTGCGGTCTTTTGGTGCTCCTCGCGGTGCGCCTTGTCGGCGGCCTCGTCGGCCTCCTTCTCGGCTTCGCGCTCGGCGGTGGTCTTGGCCTTCTCGGCCTTCACTTCGGCCTGCGCCTCGGACTTCTTCTTGTGAGGTCCGAGCACCAGTGTCATGTTGCGGCCGTCCTGGCGAGCGTTGGACTCGATGAATCCGAGGTCCTCGACATCGGCGGCCAGACGCTGGAGCAACCGGTAGCCCAGCTCGGGCCGGTGCTGCTCACGTCCACGGAACATGATGGTGATCTTGACCTTGTCGCCAGCTTTCAGGAACCGCACGACGTGACCCTTTTTGGTGTCGTAGTCGTGCTGATCGATCTTCGGACGCAACTTCATCTCTTTGATGATCGTGTTGGTCTGATTGCGGCGGGATTCGCGGGCCTTCTGGGCCGTCTCGTACTTGAACTTGCCGTAGTCCATCAAGCGGCAGACGGGCGGCTTGGCCGTGGGCGCGACCTCGACGAGATCGAGATCAGCCTCTTCTGCCAGTCGCAGAGCATCTTCGATGCGAACGATGCCCACCTGTTCGCCAGCTGGACCGACGAGTCGCACTTCGGGAACGCGAATTCGGTCATTGACGCGAAGTTCTGTGGTGATGGATCCTCCTGGGGTTCGTGGGTGGAGGTCCATCGACAGGACAGAAAAATGGCCTCCGCAGAAACGGAGGCCACAATTCTCGCGATCATGCGGAGCGTGTCCGCGGCTGATCGCCGTCGGTCGAGGAATCGGCAGAACCGACGCCGTCAACCGGCATGACCCCACAGTTTCGCAACCATGCAGGTGGGAGGTGGCCTCCACTTCGGGATCAAGACTACCAGCCGGTGTGGTGACGGGCGAAATCGCGGTCGCGAGCGACCGACCTGACCCCGGGCCGGAGCCGTCACATGTCCGAAACACCATGGAACCGAATGCGAAAACTTCATCGACCACCCTGAGGGCATGATGTGGCGCGTTCGCATGACCCTTCCCGATCGGCCGGGGATCCTGGCCGAGGTCGCCGATGCCTGCGGCCTCAGGAACGTCAACATCGTCTCGATGCAGGTGTTCGTGACGGCGCCGGAGGTGATCGACGAGTTCGTCGTGGCGGCACCCGACGAGACCACGGACGTCGACGTGGCCGAGCTGTTCGCGACGGCCGGAGGCGCCCACGTCTCCGTGACGCGCGTGGACCGCGCGGCTGCGAACGACCCGACGCTTCGCTACCTGTCCGGCGTGCACCAGGTGATCGAGGACGGCCGGGACGTCGAGGAGGTCCTCAGGGAGCTGTTGGCGGTGGAGCCGCCGGACGTCGCCGACTACGTCGGTCACGACCTGCTCGACCTGACCCGCCGCGACGGGTCGGTGCTGCGCATCACCCGTGCCGTGGCGTTCACGCCGGTCGAACGAGCTCGGGCACAGGCGCTGCTGTCGCTGGTCGGCGACACGGGCGCCGGCGTCCCGCTGATCGCACCGTCCTCCCACCAGTCGCTCCCCCTGGCCCGCCTCGCGACGCTGGCCGACGTCGAGGCGGTGTCGGCCCTGCACGCCCGATGCAGCATCAAGACCCTCTACCGCCGATATCAGGTCCCGCTGAGGCTGCCGATGACCACTCGGATGGTCCGGCGCCTGGTCCGCCCCGAGCGGGGGTTGGCGCTGGTGGTGCAGGTGGGGCTCGACGTCGTCGGCCACGGAGTGCTCGAGCGTCCCACTGCGGCTGCGTCGGATTCGGCAGGGCGTGGGTGGACCTTCCAGCTGCTGATCGAGGACGCATGGCAGGGTCACGGTCTCGGCACGCTCCTGGTCAAGCAGTCCGCCGGGCGCGCGAAGTCACTCGGCGCTGATCGCCTGACGTTCGTGACGGCAGGATCGAACGATCAGCTGCTGCGCGCTGTGGGCAGCGCCGGATTCGTCGCCCGTGTCGAACGGCACGAGGGGAACGTGCACATCACGGTGCCGCTGTCAGCCGTGCGCGCCATCGCCGGTTGAGGCCTGGAGCTCGACCACCGTGAAGCTCGGTGAGCCGAGGTCGAGCAGCAGCGCGCTCGCTCCCTCGTCGAGGGCCGCCTGGGCGGCGCCCGAACCGAGGACCGGCACCGGGCGGGCGTCGGCGTTCCACTGCGCCATGGTGTCGATGCTGCTGAAGGCCAGCAGTGCGGTGCGGCCGTCGGCACCGGTCATCAGCACCGCGGCCATGTCCGCGTTCTTGTCCCCGCCGCTCGGCGTGCGCTCGCCGAGTATCGCGACGATCGGCACGAACACTCGCACCTCGGGGAGCACGGCGAACACCGCGTCGTCGTGGCCGAAGGCGTCTGCGAGGCGTGGATCGACGGTGCCGTCGTCGTCAGGGAACTGCGGCTCGGCCAGGGTGCGCTCGTGGCTCATCGGCGGGCAGCGAGCCGGTGCCGCAGATCCTCGACGGCGGCGCGGGCCCGTGCTCCGTCGGTGCCCTGGATCGCGAACAGCATCAGGCGCTCGTCGTCGGTGGTGACCACGGTCGGCCACGGCGCTCCCGTGTTCATCGCGAAGCCCTCGATGTCCCGCCAGGCGATTTCGTGATCGCGAAATCCGTTCCGCACCTGCAGCCCCTGCTCGTCGGCGACGACCCTGCTCCGGCCGACACCATGCAGCATCGCGAGCGCTCCGAGCAGCACCAGGGCCAGGGTGATCAGCTCGGCCACCGTGAAGGTGATGTCGGAGGGCAGCGCGACCCCGATCACGACCGTGATCACGATCAGGATCACCGCCACGACGTAGGCGACGTAGCGGGCTCCCCCGGGGCGGTAGGTCATCAGATCCGGCACGCCAGGATGTCCGTGACCAGGATGCCGCGCGCGCCGACGCCGTAGAGCCCGTCCATGGTCCGCTGGGCCCCCTCGCGCGGCACCATCGATCGCACCGCGACCCACCCGTCGCGATGCAGGGGCGACACGGTCGGAGACTCGATGCCGGGCGTCAGCTCGATGGCCTGCTCGACGTCGTCGACGCTGATGTCGTAGTCCATCATCACGTAGGTGCGTGCCACGATGACGCTGTCGAGGCGACGCTTGAACACCTCGAAACCTGAGGGCTCCGCGGCG
>JBBSKV010000154.1:0-4535 GCA_038255955.1 Propionibacteriales bacterium | reverse complement strand
GGGAGCGAGTCGACGAGATGCCGATGACACAGACCGGGTTCCACCACGCCAAGCCGATCTATGAGTACTTCGACGGCTGGCACGAGGTTCTGTCTCCGTGCCGCGAGTTCGCTGATCAGCCCGCGACGGCCCAGGCGTACGTCACGGCGTTGGAGAAGATGTCGGGCGCCCGGATCTCCACGATCGGCGTCGGCCCGGATCGCGAACAGACGATCGTGCTGCACGACCTGCTCTGATGCGGGCGAACGGTCGCTAGGCTGGTCACTCGTGAAGACCCTCGTGATCGGAACCGGCGGGCGCGAGCACGCCCTCGCCCTCGCACTGTCGCGCGACGCGCAGGTCGAGGAGGTGCACGCCGCACCCGGAAACCCGGGGATCGCGGCCTTCGCGCCGATCCACGACGTGGACCCGATGGATGGCTCGGCCGTGGCCGATCTGGCCGTGCGTCTGGGCGTCGACCTGGTGGTGGTCGGGCCCGAGGCGCCGTTGGTCGCCGGCGTCGCTGACGCCGTGCGCGAGGCCGGCATCGCCTGCTTCGGTCCGACCGCCGGCGCCGCACAGCTGGAGGGTTCCAAGGCCTTCGCCAAGCAGGTCATGGCCGCCGCCGAGGTGCCCACCGCGATGGCACACGTGTGCGAGACGCCCGACGAGGTCGTGGCCGCGCTCGACGCGTTCGGTCCGCCGTACGTCGTCAAGGACGATGCGCTCACCGCCGGCAAGGGCGTCGTCGTCACCGAGGACCGCCAGGCGGCGATCGACCATGCCGCCGGGTGCGGGACCGTCGTCATCGAGGAGTTCCTCGACGGCCCCGAGGTCTCCCTGTTCGCGATCACCGACGGCGAGACGGTCCTGCCGCTGCAACCGGCCCAGGACTTCAAGCGTGCCTTCGACGGCGACGCTGGCCCCAACACCGGCGGCATGGGCGCCTACACGCCACTTTCCTGGGCGCCGACCGATCTGGTCGCCGAAGTGTCGCGCCGCGTGCTGGTGCCCACCGTGCAGGAGATGGCTCGTCGCGGCACCCCCTTCCAGGGTCTGCTGTACGCAGGTCTGGCCCTGACCAGCCGCGGGGTGCGGGTCATCGAGTTCAACGCCCGGTTCGGCGATCCCGAGACCCAGGCGATCCTGGCCCTGCTGCGGACTCCTTTGTCCGCGCTGCTGCACGGTGCCGCCACCGGCGGGCTGGGTGACGTCGGTCTGCCGCAGTGGGCGCCGGAGTCGGCGCTCACCGTCGTGCTGGCCGCCGCCAACTATCCCGACACCCCCCGCAAGGGCGACGAGATCACCGGGATCGAGGCTGCGAACGCGCTGGAGGGGGTCGACGTCATCCACGCCGGCACCGCCGTCGTCGACGGCCGCCTCGTCACCGCCGGTGGACGGGTTCTGTCAGTCACCGCGACGGGTGCCGATCTCGTCCAGGCCCGCGAGCGCGCCTACGCGGGAGTCGCCCTGATCGGCTTCGACGGCGCCCAGTACCGGTCGGACATCGCCCGCGCAGCAGCAGAAGGGACAATGGACGCGTGACCACCCCCAACGTCCTCGCCGCCCGCTACGCCTCGCCCGACATGGTGCGCATCTGGTCGCCCGAGCACAAGATCGTCCTCGAGCGGCGATTGTGGATCGCGGTCATGAAGGCGCAGAGGGATCTTGGGATCGAGACGCCGGACGGCGTCATCGAGGCCCACGAGGCCGTGGTGGAGCAGGTCGACCTGGCCTCCATCGCCGAACGCGAGAAGATCACGCGCCACGACGTCAAGGCGCGGATCGAGGAGTTCGCCGCGCTCGCCGGATCCGAGCACATCCACAAGGGCATGACCTCGCGCGACCTGACCGAGAACGTCGAGCAGCTGCAGATCCGGGCCTCGCTCGACGTGCTGCGCGACCGGGGGGTCGCAGCGCTGGCTCGGCTCGGCCGGCTGTCCGCCGAGCACATCGAGCTCGTCATGGCCGGTCGTAGCCACAATGTCGCCGCCCAGGCCACCACCTTGGGCAAGCGCTTCGCGACCGTGGCTGACGAGCTGATGGTGGCGCTGCGCCGACTCGACGACCTCATGGCCCGGTACCCGCTGCGCGGCATCAAGGGCCCGGTCGGCACGGCCCAGGACCAGCTGGACCTGCTGGACGGTGACGAGACGCGACTCGCGGACCTCGAGCAGCGGGTGGCGGCCCACCTCGGATTCGACACCGTGCTGACCAGCGTCGGTCAGGTCTACCCGCGGTCGCTGGACTACGACGTCGTCACTTCGCTGGTGCAGCTGGCGGCAGCCCCGTCGAATCTCGCGACCACCATCCGCCTGATGGCCGGCAACGAGATCGTGACCGAGGGGTTCAAGCCCGGTCAGGTCGGCTCGAGCGCGATGCCGCACAAGATGAACACGCGCTCGTGCGAGCGCGTCAACGGGCTCGCGGTCATCCTGCGCGGATACGCCTCGATGGTCGGGGAGCTGGCGGGCGACCAGTGGAACGAGGGCGACGTGTCGTGCTCGGTCGTGCGCCGGGTGGCGCTGCCAGACGCGTTCTACGCGGCGGACGGACTGTTCGAGACCTTCTTGACCGTGCTCGACGAGTTCGGCGTCTTCCCGGCCGTGGTGCACCGCGAGCTGGATCGCTACCTGCCGTTCTTGGCGACCACCAAGGTGCTCATCGCCGCGGTGCGCCGCGGTGTCGGTCGCGAGGCCGCCCACGAGGCGGTCAAGGAGCACGCGGTCGCCGTGGCTCTGGAGATGCGCGAGAAGGGCGCCGCCGAGAACGATCTGTTCGCCCGCCTCGCCGCGGACGACCGGCTCGGTCTGACCGAGGCCGATCTGACCGCGCTGGTCGCTGAGCCGATCACCTTCACGGGTGCCGCGGTCAGCCAGGTGGCAGCCGTCGTGGCGGCGATCGAGTCGATCACGTCGGCACACCCCGAGGCGGCGGCCTACTCGCCCGGCTCCATCCTGTGAGGAGGAGCTGAGCGTGGGACTGGAGCTCATCCCGGCGGTCCTCGGGGGCATCACCATCGCCTTCGTGGTGGGGGCTGTCGCAGCTCGACGCTCGCTGAACAAGCTGCCCGCGCACTGGAAGCCGATCACGGGGACCGTCGTCGAGCCTGAGCGGCCGCAGCTGGTCACCTACCTGACACCGGACGGCCGACGAGTCCAGCTGCGCGGCACGCTCGACCCGAGCTACGTCGTGGGCCAGGACGTCGAGGTGCTGGTCGACCCGGTCGACCCGACCCGGGCACGACTCGTGGAGGCTGACCGAGCCGCCGTTTCGGTGGCTCGCCTCTTCGTGATCCTCGCCATCGGTTTCGGCCTGGCCACGGTGCTGGCCGTCCTCACCTTCGGCTGAGTCACCACTAGGCTGGCCGCGTGGCTCTCGACATCCCCGGTGCGACGCACCTGCACTCCGGCAAGGTCCGCGACCTGTACGAGTACGCGCCGGACCTCGGCGACGTCGACTCCGGCGACCGCCTGCTGATGGTGGCCTCCGACCGCATCTCGGCGTACGACTTCGCGCTGACACCCGCCATCCCCGACAAGGGCGAGATGCTCACGCGGATGTCGCTGTGGTGGTTCGACCAGCTGGCTGACCTGGTGCCCAACCACGTCGTGTCCACCAGAGTGCCTGAGGTCGTGCGCGGACGCGCGGTCGTGGTCGAGAAGCTCGACATGTTCCCGGTCGAGTGCGTGGCCCGGGGCTACCTCACCGGATCGGGCCTGATCGACTACCAGGTCACCGGCGAGGTCTGCGGCGTCGTTCTTCCGTCCGGGCTGGTCGAGTCGAGCCGACTCGATGCCCCGATCTTCACGCCGGCCACCAAGGCCGACATGGGTGAGCACGACGAGAACGTGGACTTCGCTCACGTGGTTGGCACCATCGGTGCCGACCACGCGGCTGCGCTGCGCGACCTCACCTTGCAGGTCTACGCGCGCGCCGAGCAGATCGCCCGCGAGCGCGGCATCATCCTGGCCGACACCAAGCTGGAGTTCGGGCGCCGACCTGACGGCACCATCGTTCTCGGCGACGAGGTGCTCACGCCCGACTCGTCGCGATTCTGGCCGGCCGACTCCTATGCCGCCGGCCGGGTGCAGCCGTCGTTCGACAAGCAGTTCGTGCGCAACTGGCTCACCTCGGAGGAGAGCGGATGGGATCGCGCTGGCGATGCGCCCCCTCCCGAGCTGCCGAGCGAGATCGTCGAACGCACCCGAGACCGCTACGTGCAGGCCTACGAGATGCTCACCGGCGAGACGTTCTGACCGCTCGGCTCGGGCCGCGCGCGGCGGCGTCGAGGGCTAGGCTGAGGTTTCCGTCACACACCTGAGGAGACATCGTGGGAAACCTGGCCGCACTGCTGGAGGACACGACCGCCAAGCACGGTGATCGCACGGCGATCGTGTTCGGTGACACCGAGCTGACGTACGCGCAGATCAACGGAGCGTCGAACCAGGTGGCCAACCTGCTGGTCTCCCGGGGCATCGGGAAGGGCGACAAGGTCGCGCTCAGCTGCCCCAACCTGCCGTACTTCACGATCATCTACTTCGGCATCCTCAAGG
>JBBSKV010000153.1:0-4546 GCA_038255955.1 Propionibacteriales bacterium | reverse complement strand
CCGCTGCTTGGCGATGCCACCCTCCCACATCAGGTCGACGATCAGCTTCAGCTCGTGCAGCACCTCGAAGTACGCGATCTCGGGCTGGTAACCGGCCTCGGTCAGCGTCTCGAAGCCGGCCTGGACCAGGTGCGACACGCCGCCGCACAGCACGGCCTGCTCGCCGAACAGATCGGTCTCGGTCTCCTCGGTGAACGTGGTCTTGATGACGCCGGCGCGGGTGCCGCCGATCGCCTTGGCGTAGGAGAGCGCGAGGTCCCACGCGGTGCCGCTGGCGTCCTGCTCCACGGCGATGATGTCGGGGATGCCGCGCCCGCCGACGAACTCACGACGGACCGTGTGTCCGGGGGCCTTGGGTGCCACGAGCACGACGTCGATGCCCGGCGACGGTGCGATGTAGCCGAAGCGAACGTTGAAGCCGTGGCAGAACACCAGCGCGTCGCCGTCGACGAGGTTGGGCTCGATCGACTCCGCGAACACGTGCCGCTGCACCTGATCCGGCGCCAGGATGACGATGACGTCAGCCTCCTCGACCGCCTCGGAGACGGTGCGGACGCGCAGCCCCTCGGCCTCGGCCTTGGCGATGCTCTTGGAGCCCTCGGGCAGGCCGACGCGCACGTCGACACCGGAGTCGCGCAGGTTCAGCGCGTGCGCGTGCCCCTGGCTTCCGTACCCGATGACCGCCACATGGCGGCCCTGGATGATGCTGAGGTCTGCGTCGTCGTCGTAGTACAAGTCGGCCACGGGGATGTCTCCTTTGTGAAAGTGCAGCGGTTCGGCTGGATTCAGCCTGCGTTGGCGCCGGGGACGGCGCGCATGGTGCGGTCGGTGATGGATCGGGAGCCGCGACCGATGGCGACGCGGCCCGACTGGGCGATCTCCCGGATGCCGAACGGCTCGAGGACGTTCAACATGGCGGTCAGCTTGCCCACGTCACCCGTCGCCTCGATCGTCACGGCGTCGGTGGCGACGTCGACCACCTTAGCCCTGAACAGCTGGACGGTCTCAAGCACCTGTCCGCGGGTCTGGGCGTCGGTCTTGACCTTGATCAGCATCAGCTCGCGCTCGACCGCGCTCGACGACTCGAGCTCGACGATCTTGAGCACGTTGACCAGCTTGTTCAGCTGCTTGGTCACCTGCTCCAGCGGCAGCTCGGCCACATTGACGACGATGGTCATGCGTGAGACCTCGGGGATCTCGGTCGGACCGACCGCCAGCGAGTCGATGTTGAAGCCGCGGCGCATGAACATGCTCGAGACGCGGGCGAGCACACCGGGGGTGTTCTCGACCAGCACGCTCAGGGTGTGGGTGCTCATCGCAGTCCCTCCTGCGTGGAAAGGGCACGGTACGCAGTCATGACTGCGAGTGTTCGATGGTTCGCTCGCTGGCGCTCGCTCACAGGTCTTCCTCGTCCCACTCGGGCGCCAGATCGCGGGCGATCTGGATCGCGTCGTTGCTGGTGCCGGCGTGCACCATCGGCCACACCATCGCGTCACGCTCGACCACGAAGTCGATGACGACGGGGCGGTCGTTGATCGCCATGGCCTTCTCGATCGTGGCGTCCAGGTCGGCCTCTGAGTCGCAGCGCAGCCCCACGCAGCCGTAGGCCTCGGCCAGCTTGACGAAGTCCGGGATGCGGCGCGCGCCGATCGACTCAGGACCGGTGTTCAGATCGGTGTTGGAGTAGCGCTGGTTGTACAGCAGCGTCTGCCACTGGCGCACCATCCCCAGCGAGGAGTTGTTGATGACGGCCACCTTGATCGGGATGTTCTCGATCGCGCAGGTGGCCAGCTCCTGGTTGGTCATCTGGAAGCAGCCGTCACCGTCGATGGCCCACACGACCTCACCGGGAAGGCCCACCTGGGCGCCCATCGCGGCGGGAACCGCGTAGCCCATCGTGCCGGCGCCACCGGAGTTGAGCCACTGGCGAGGACGCTCGAACTCGATGTAGTGCGTCGACCACATCTGGTGCTGGCCGACGCCAGCGGCGTACGTGGCCTGTGGGCCGGCGATCGCGCTGATGCGCTCGATCACGGTCTGGGGGGCCAGTCCCTCGGCGGGCTTGTCGTAGCCGACCGGGTAGCGCTCCTTGATGCCGAGCATCTGCGCCTTCCACGGCGCGTAGTCGAGCGTGACGCCGTCCTCGGCCTGATGCTTGCGCAGCGCAGCCACGAGATCGCTGATGACCTCGCGGCAGTCGCCGACGATCGGGACGTCTGCAGCACGGTTCTTGGAGATCTCAGCCGGGTCGATGTCGGCGTGGATGATCTTGGCGCCCGGCGCAAAGGTGCTCAGCTGTCCCGTGACGCGATCGTCGAAGCGGGCGCCGAGCGAGATCAGCAGGTCACTCTTCTGCAGACCGGCGACCGCGGCGACGGTGCCGTGCATGCCCGGCATGCCCAGGTGCAGCTCGTGCGAGTCGGGGAAGGCGCCGCGAGCCATCAGCGTGGTCACGAGCGGGATCTGGGTCAGCTCGGCGAGCTCGAGCAGCTCGACCGCGGCATCGGCCTTGATGACCCCACCGCCGACGTAGAGGATCGGACGCTCGGCGGCTGCGATCAGACGGGCGGCCTCGCGCACCTGCTTGCCGTGCGGCTTGGTGGTGGGCCGGTAGCCGGGCAGCGCCAGCTCGTTCGGCCACGAGAAGACGGTCGACGCCTGCAGCGCATCCTTCGCGATGTCGACCAGCACCGGTCCGGGACGACCCGTGCCGGCGATGTGGAAGGCCTCGGCGATGACGCGCGGGATGTCATCGGCGTCGGTCACCAGGTAGCTGTGCTTGGTGATCGGCATCGTGATGCCGCGAATGTCCGCCTCCTGGAAGGCGTCGGTGCCGATGGCACCGCTGGCGACCTGTCCGGTGATGGCGACGATCGGGACCGAGTCCATGTGCGCGTCGGCGATCGCGGTGACCAGGTTGGTGGCACCGGGGCCGGAAGTGGCCATGCAGACGCCCACGCGACCGGTGACCTGGGCGTAGCCCTGGGCGGCGTGGCCGGCGCCCTGCTCGTGGCGCACGAGGATGTGTCGGATCGAGGAGTCGAACAGGGGGTCGTACGCCGGCAGGATGGCGCCTCCGGGAATGCCGAAGATGGTGTCGACCCCGGCCTTCTCGAGGGCGGTCACCAGGGCCTGGGCGCCCGTGATCGTCTCCCCGATCGTGGTGGTGGACTGCTCGGTCATGGGTGATTCCTTGTGCTCGATCTTCTCGGGTGGGCGGGGATACCGGTCGCTCGCATAAAAAAATCCCCCGGCCAGTGGCAAACGAGGGAGACGCGACGCCGGGAAGGCGTTCGCGTCATATGACTACTACGAGGATGTCCACGCACACATCCTCAGTCTCCCCCGGGGGTCAAGCGTGGTCAAGTCGTGAGACGAACTGTTCCAGCATGTGGTCACCTCACCACGCCGAGGTGCCGTAGTC
The DNA here is from genome assembly GCA_038255955.1 of Propionibacteriales bacterium. Taxonomy (GTDB): domain Bacteria; phylum Actinomycetota; class Actinomycetes; order Propionibacteriales; family Nocardioidaceae; genus Aeromicrobium. Next base: position 1,122 of record JBBSKV010000153.1, on the reverse strand, counting down.
CTTGAGGAAGACGCCGTGCACGTCCTCGCCTGCCTCACCTCGCACGATCGGGTCGTAGACGCGCGCCGCCCCGTCGACGAGATCCAGCGGGGCCTTGAATCCCTCGGCCGCCAGCCGCACCTTGGTCACGTGCGGGCGCTCGTCGGTGATCCAGCCGGTGTCGACCGCGGTCATCAAGATGCCGTCGGCCTCGAGCATCTCGCCCGCGCTGGTGCGGGTGAGCATGTTGAGGGCGGCCTTGCTCATGTTGGTGTGCGGATGCCCCGGCCCCTTGTACTGCCGCGCGAACTGTCCCTCCATGGCTGACACATTCACCACGTAGGTCCGCCGCGCCGCCGAGGCCGCCAGGGCGGGCCGCAGCCGACTGATCAGGATGAACGGCGCGGTCTGGTTGCACAGCTGCACCTCGAGCAGCTCGAGCGCGTCCACCTCGCCCAACATCTGGGTCCAGCTGTTCGCGTCGACCTCGTCCGGCACCAGTCCCCCGGCGTCGATGCGCGACAGGTCGGCCGAGCCGGCCGTCATTGCCTCGGCCGTCAGCGCCTCCGCAGTCTGGGCCTGCGCCGTGAGCTGCTCGGCCCTCTCCACGTCGCCCGCCAGCACGGGGTGCGCGTCGACCGATCCGACGAGCGCGGCCGGGTGCAGATCGCTGGTGTGGCCGAAGGTCACGATCTCCGGCAGGGGTCCGGACGGCAGCGGGGCAGACTCGGACTCCGCCAGAGGCGCGTACGCACCCGGCGTGCGACGCACGGTCTGGGCCGCGTTGTTGATGATGATGTCCAGCGGTCCGGCGGCGGCCACCGAATCGGCCAGGCCGATCACCTGGGCAGGGTCGCGCAGATCGATGCCGACGATTCGCAACCGGTCGATCCAGTCGGCGCTGTCGGGCACCGCCGTGAAGCGACGCACCGCGTCGTGCGGGAAGCGGGTCGTGATCGTGGTGTGCGCGCCGTCGCGCAGCAGCCGCAGCGCGATGTACATGCCGATCTTGGCGCGGCCGCCGGTCAGCAAAGCTCGCTTGCCCGACAGATCGGTGCGCGCCACCCGCTTGGCGTGGTTCAGGCCCGAGCAGTCCGGGCACAGTTGGTGGTAGAACGCGTCCACCACGGTGTACTTCTGCTT
>JBBSKV010000152.1:0-4556 GCA_038255955.1 Propionibacteriales bacterium | reverse complement strand
GTCGGATCCTTCGGCGGTCTGGGCATCGCTGGGTCCGCGCTCGGCTCGGTCATCGCGCAGGTCCTCAGCGCCGCTGCGCTGCTGTGGGTCGTGGTGCGTGCCGCCCGTGCCGAAGGTGCCGAGCTGACGCCCGACCTGCCGGGGATCCGGGCCGCTGGGCGTGCCGGGATGCCGCTCGTGATCCGGACCCTGACTCTCCGCGCGGCACTGCTGGTCACCACGTATGCCGTCGTGGCCGGTGCCACCGGAGTGGCTGAGCAGACCGTGGACGTCGCCACCCACCAGCTGGCCATGACGCTCTGGGGGTTCCTCGCCTTCGTGCTGGACGCCATCGCGATCGCGGCCCAGGCGATCACCGGGCGGTACCTCGGCGCCGGAGACGTCACCGCCACCCGTGACGTGACGCGCCGCATGATCCAGTGGGGCGTCGTGAGCGGGATCGTGACGGGCGCGCTGCTCGCCGCCAGCAGTCCGGTGATCGGCGCGCTGTTCACCAACGATGCGGCGGTGCAGGACCGGCTGGTGCCAGTGCTCCTGGTGGCGGCGATCGGCCAACCGCTCGCGGGGGTCGTCTTCGTGCTCGACGGCGTGCTGATCGGCGCGGGGGACGGGCGCTACCTAGCCTGGGCGGGCCTGATCGTGCTGGTTGTCTACGCGCCTGCCGCGCTGCTGGCCTCGTCGTTCGGGGGACTCGTGCTCGTGTGGATCGCCTTCGCGGGGATATTCATGGCAGCCCGTGGCGTGGTGCTGATCGCCCGGTCGACGGGGGATCGGTGGATGGTGACCGGATCGGACGTCTCGCGTTGACGACGCCTGCTGCTGGGGTGACGATGGAACCAACAGAAATCGTTGGTCGTTCGATCGTCAGGATGAGGGAACAGCTGTGCTGAAGTTGAGCGAGGGCATCGATCGGCAGCGGGTGGATCAGCTGATGATCAGCCGTCCCAAGACGCTGCCGTCGAGTGCCACCGTCGGCCTCGTCCGTGCGGCGTTCGCCAATGATCACGTGCACGTGATGCTGCTGACCGACGGCGGCACGCTGCGAGGCGCCGTGATCCGCGAGGACCTGGTCGACGTGCCCGACGACGCCAGTGCGCTGGCGGCATCAACCCTCGTCGGGCGCACGATCGCACCGTCTGCGTCCATGCAGCAGGCTCACCAGATCCTGGCTGAGACCGCTGCACGGCGGCTGGCGGTCATCGACGAGAACGGCACACTGCTCGGCCTGCTGTGCCTGAAGCGTCGACGCAACGGCTACTGCAGCGAGGCAGACCTGGAGGCTCGAAGGTCGGGTTGACCGCTGCTCACGGACGTCCGTATGCCTCGAGCCAGCGCAGCCACACCTCGCTGACCGTGGGATAGGACGGCACGGCGTGCCACAGCCGGCTGATCGGCACCTCGCCGACGATCGCGACGGTGGCCGAGTGCAGCAGCTCGGCGACGTCGGGACCGACGAAGGTGGCTCCCACGAGCACCTCACGATCGGCATCGACGACGGCGCGCGCGTGTCCCCGGTAGTCGTCGGAGACCGTGGCGGCTCCCGCCACGGACCCCAGATCCTGATCGAGCACCTTGACCCGAATGCCCGCAGCCAGGGCGGCCTTCTCGGTCAGTCCCACCGAAGCGACCTCCGGGTCCGTGAAGGTCACCTGGGGCACCAGCTGCTTGTCGGCGGTGGCGACATGAGCGCCGAAGCGGGAGGTGTCGACCTCGCTGCCGCGGGCCCGCGCCGCGATGACGTCGCCGGCCGCCCGGGCCTGGTACTTGCCCTGATGGGTGAGCAGTGCCCGCCCGTTGACGTCGCCGACCGCGTACAGCCAGTCGACACCGTCGGCCTGCATCGTGTCGTCCACCTGGATCCAGGAGCCCGGCTCCAGACCGACCCGGTCCAGACCGATGTCCTCGGTGCGCGGCGTGCGGCCGACGGCCACGAGCAGCTGCTCGGCGACGACTTCGCTTCCGCCGGACAGCTCCACGACGACGCCCTGATCGGTGCGGTGCGCGGAGACGACGTCGGTCTTGATCTTGACCGTGACGCCCATGGCCTCCAGCGACTCCTGCACGAGATCGCTGGCGAAAGGCTCCATCTTCTCCAGCAGCGGTCCGCGGCTGATGACCGTGACCTCGGTGCCGAACCCGGCGTAGGCCGTGGCCATCTCGCACCCGACCACTCCGCCGCCCATGATGACCAAGCTCGCGGGGATCTCCTGCGCGCTGGTGGCCTCCCGGCTGGTCCACGGCTCGACCTCGGCCATCGGGCCTGGGACCAGGGCCGACGAGCCGGTGCTGACCACGACGGCCTGTCGGGCCCGCAGGACGGTCTCGGTGCCGTCCTCGGCCGACACGGTGACCTCGCGGGGAGCGGTGAGGCGTCCGTGCCCACGCACCAGGTCGATGTCGGCGCTGTCGAGCCACTGCACCTGGCCGGCGTCGTCCCAGTTGCTGGTGAAGGCGTCGCGGCGCCTGAGCACTCCGGCGACGTCCAGATCTCCCGTGACTGCCTGCTTCGCTCCGTCTACCTGCTGGGCCGCCCGAAGCGCTGCGCCGCTCCGGAGCAGCGCCTTGCTGGGCATGCAGGCCCAGTACGAGCACTCGCCCCCGACCAGCTCGCTCTCGACGATGACGGTCTCCAGACCGCCTTTGACGGTGCGGTCGGCGACGTTCTCGCCCACGGCGCCGGCTCCGATCACGATGACGTCGACCTCGCGGATGTCCATGAGGCTCAACCTACGACGGAATCGTCTGACAGGCTGATCGCATGAGCTTGTCAGCCGTCGCGGTGTTCTGCGGATCCCGACCCGGTGCCCACCCGGCGTACGCCGACCTGGCGCGCGCCACCGGCCGCACGCTGGCCCAGCGGGGCATCACCGTCGTGTACGGCGGCGGCCACGTCGGGTTGATGGGGGTGCTCGCTGACGAGGCGATGCAGGCCGGTGGCCGGGTCGTCGGTGTCATCCCGCGCCAGCTGCACGATCGAGAGGTCGGTCATGGTGGGCTCACCGAGCTGCACGTGGTCGAGTCCATGCACGAACGCAAGGCCATGATGGCCGAGCTCGCCGACGCCTTCATCGCGCTGCCCGGAGGTGCCGGCACGATCGAGGAGATCACCGAGCAGTGGACGTGGGCGCAGCTGGGCATCCATGCCAAGCCGTCCGCATTCCTGGACGTGCGCGGCCAGGGATTCTGGGCTCCGATGGCAGCCATGGTCGATCTGATGGTCGCTCAGGGATTCGTCCCGGCGGGGGAGCCGAGCATTCCGCTGTTCGCTGACGATCTGGAGTCCCTGCTGGACGAGATGGAACGGCAGCCCTCGACGGACGCCGCCTTCGATCCCGCCGACCTGGTGTGAACGTCATCCACGTGGTCGCGGCCGTGATCACGGATCCGGTCGGCCGGATGCTGACGGTTCGCAAGCAAGGCACCGAGATGTTCATGAATCCCGGTGGGAAGCCAGAGGCAGGGGAGTCAGCCGTGCAGGCACTGCTCCGCGAGCTGTCCGAGGAGATCGGCCTGGACGTGGCGGCAGGTGATCTCGAGAGCATCGGGACCTTCACGGCTCCTGCGGCCAATGAGCCCGGGCACGACGTGACAGCAGAGGTGTTCAGGCTTCGGCTGGCCGGTCCGACCCACCGGGTGGGTGCCGAGATCGCCGAGTCGCGCTGGATCGACCCTCGCGATCCGGGGGACACTGCGCTGGCGCCGCTGGCAGTCGACCACCTGATGCCACTGCTGCTGATGTCAGGCTCATCGGCGCCTGAGGGATGACCGCGTGTGCCCGGGCGAGTCATCTCGCGGTCAGGCAGACTGGATGGATGGACGACATCGCGGGCACGGGCATCTCGCTGACGCAGATGCTCGTCGCGCTGGCGGTCCTGGTCGTCGGGGTGGGCCTGGCCACGATGGTGCGACTGCTGGTCGTGCGGGCCTTTCGCGGCTCGGACTCCTCGCCGGGCGCCGCCATCCTGATCGCCCGGTTGATCCAGCTGGTGATCATCGCGGCCGCGCTGGTCTACGTGCTGAACACCCTCGGCGTGCGGATCACGCCGCTGCTCGGTGCCCTCGGCATCGGCGGCATCGCGCTCGCGCTGGCCGTGCAGTCAGTGCTGTCCAATGCCGTCGCCTCGGTGCTGCTGCAGGTGCGCCGCCCCTTCAAGATCGGTGACCAGATCGTCACGAACGACATCGACGGCAAGGTGCTGGACGTCGACCTGCGCACCGTGCGCCTGCTGACCTTCGATGGCAACGACGTGCTCGTTCCCGCCGCGATGGTGCTGGACGCACCCATCACCATCTGGACCCGACGAGCCACCCGCCGCACGCAGCTGGACGTCGGGGTCGACTACGAGACCGATCTCGACCTGGCCCGCCGCACCATGCTCACCGCCATGTCGGCTGTGGACGGAGTGCAGGCCGACCCCGCTCCCGAGGCCTGGGTCTTCGAGTTCGGCGAGAGCACGATCAACATCGCCGCCCGGTTCTGGCACGGGGCGCCCGTCGCCACCATGTGGCGGGTGCGCAGCGAGGTGGCCGTCGCCATCAAGGCTGCCCTGGATGCC
>JBBSKV010000151.1:0-4561 GCA_038255955.1 Propionibacteriales bacterium | reverse complement strand
CTGACCAGCCAGGGCTTCAACCAGGCCCTCGAGCAGATCCGGAAGGACGCAGCGGCCTGATCGTCCGGCCGTGACTGAGATGGACGTCTGGGCCTTCGACGCGATCGGCACGCGGTGGCAGATCGACACCGTCGAGCCGGTACCCGCGACCCTCCGGGAGTCCGTCGCGGCCCGCGTGGCTGCCTTCGACCTGGCCTGGTCGCGCTTTCGCGCCGACTCGTTCGTCGCGCAGGTCGCCGCGGCGCCGGGTGAGCACGCGCTCCCCGAGGACGCGGAGGACCTGTTCAGCCTGTACGACGCCTTGGACGAGCTCAGCGGGGGAGCGGTCAACCCGTTGGCAGGCGCAGCGCTGGTCGCCCTTGGCTACGACGCGGACTACTCCCTGACGCCGTCCGGACCGGCGGTCGCGCCGGCGCCCTGGTCCACCGTGCGGCGCGGCAGCGAGACGCTCACCACGAGCGAATCGGTGCTGATCGACGTCGGCGCCGCCGGCAAGGGTCGGCTGGTCGATCTCGTCTCCGCCGAGCTGGTCGCGGGCGGTGCCGCACGGCACACCGTCGACGCCGGTGGTGACCTGCTGCACCGCGGAGGCGAGACGCTTCGGGTCGGCCTGGAGCACCCGGGCGACCCGACCATGGCCATCGGGGTCGCCGAGGTGGAGCCCGGCCGCGCCCTGTGCGGCTCGGCCACCAACCGGCGCCAGTGGGGCGACGGGCTGCACCACGTCGTCGATGCCCGCACCGGCCGACCGACGCAGGACGTCGTGGCCACGTGGGTCGTCGCCGCCACCTGCATGCTCGCGGACGGACTGGCCACGGCGCACTTCTTCGCCGAACCGGGTGTTCTGGTCGATCGTTTCGACCACGAGTTCGTCCGCATGCACGCCGACGGTCGCGTCCTGTGGTCGCCGAGCTTTCCCGGGGAGGTGTTCGCATGAACGGCATCCGCGACCTGCTCGATCGCCGTCTCGGCCAGGTGACGATGTACCGAGTGGTCACGCTGGCGTTGGCCACGTTGGCCGTGATCTCGATGCTGTACGCGGGCCTGGGGTCCTTGGGTGAGGGTCTGTTCTCCGTCGCCGGTCAGGCCGTTTCACTGGTCGTGCTGCTGGTCACCACCCTCGCGAGCGGCTGGGTGCTGGCCCGTCTGTGGCGCGTGCGGCCACATCTGGAGTCGTCGGTCATCACCGCGCTGCTGCTGTACTTCCTGTTCGTCCCGCAGACCGATGCCGGCAAGCTGGGGTGGTTGGCGCTCGCCGCCGTGCTGGCCTCGGCGTCGAAGTACCTGCTCGCCTGGCGGGGGCGGCACGTGTTCAACCCGACGGCCGCAGGAGCGTTCCTCGTGTACGTGGTGCAGGCCGTGATCGACGTCGACCCGGCGAACCGGATCGGTGCGTCGTGGTGGGTGGCGTCGGCCGACCTGCTGCCGTGGGTGGCGATCGCCGCCGTGCTGGTGCTCCACCGCACCCGCCGCCTCGATCTCGGTGTCGTGTTCATCGTGGTGGGGCTCCCGCTGGTGATGCTGGGGCTGCACCACTTCGGCCAGGGCTGGGGCGACGCCGCGTGGACCGCGATCCAGACGTCGCCCTTCGTGTTTCTGGCCAGCTTCATGTTGAGCGAGCCGCTGACGCTGCCGCCACGCCGGTATCAGCAGCTGGTCGTCGCTGCGGTGGCCGCGGTCGTCTACGCCTACCCCTTGGCGATCCTGGTGGTCACGGAGACCCCGCCGCTGTTCGGCATCGCCGACCAGTGGCAGGTCGCCGCACTGCTGGTCGGGAACCTCGTGGCCTTCGCCTTCGCGCGACGCAGCGGAGTTCGCCTCGAGCTGGTCGAGCGACGACTGCGGGGCGCCGACACCCACGAGCTGGTGTTCAGGTCGGCCCGAGCGCATCGGTTCGTGCCCGGCCAGTACGCCGAGCTGCACCTGCCACACCGCGGCACAGACGCTCGCGGCTCGCGGCGAATGTTCAGCATCAGCTCGCCGCCGGGGGCCGAGGGAACCATGGCGTTCGCGCTGCGCCTGCCCGAGCCCGCGTCAAGCTTCAAGCGCGCGATGCTCGATCTGCCGATCGGCGCGACACTGCAGTCGACCGGCATCGCGGGCGACTTCCTGCTGCCGCGGGACCGCTCCGTGCCCGTGGTGCTGGTGGCGGGTGGCATCGGAGTCACGCCGTTCCTCAGCCAGCTGCGCCACTGGCCCGATCGCGACGCCATCCTGGTCTACGGGGTGCCGTCCGGGGACGACGTCCCCTTCGTCGACGAGCTGGCCGACCATCGGGTCGTGCTGGTCTGCGTCGGGCGCCCGTCGATGCTCCCCGCCACGTGGAGCTGGGTCGAGGCGCCTCACCTGTCGGCCGAGATCGTGGCCGAAGCGGTGCCTGACCTCACCGCCCGCCGGGCGTACATTTCGGGCCCGCCGGCCATGATCAACGCCGTCCGCCCGGGTCTCCTCAAGCGCGCCAAGCGAGTCCGCACCGACTACTTCAGCGGCTACTAACCCCTCGCGACCGGGGCTGAGGAAGAATTCCAGACTTGATAGGAATGGACTCAACTCTGTTGTCGTTGTACAGGTGTAGACCTTGAGCACAGGAGAATCTCCATGGATCTTTCGTCCTTCACCACCCGCAGCCAGCAGGCGCTCACCAGCGCCGCGTCGGCCGCCGTCGCCGCTGGCAATCCGTCGGTCGAGTCGGCCCACCTGCTGGCCGCGCTGCTCACCCAGTCCGGTGGGACGGCTGCGCCGTTGCTGCAGGCTGCGGGAGTCGACGTCGCGCAGGTCAGCACCGAGACCAAGGGTCTGGTCGATGCCCTGCCCTCGGCCAGTGGTGCCACCGTGCAGAATCCCGGTCTGTCGCGCGCCGTGCACCAGGTGCTGCAGCGCGGGCAGGACCTCGCCAACCAGCTGGGCGACGACTTCGTGTCGTCCGAGCACCTCGTCGTGGCGCTCGCCACGGTGCAGTCGCCCGTCTCGGAGCTGCTCGCGCGTCTTGGCGCGACGGCTGACTCCTTGCAGGCCGCCTTCGCCTCCGTGCGCGGCAGCGCCCGCGTCACCAGCCAGGATGCCGAGGACAGCTACCAGTCGTTGGAGAAGTACGGCGTGGACCTCACCGCGGTGGCGCGCGACGGCAAGCTGGACCCCGTCATCGGGCGTGACAGCGAGATCCGGCGCCTCGTGCAGGTGCTGAGCCGCCGCACCAAGAACAACCCCGTGCTCATCGGCGAGCCCGGCGTCGGCAAGACCGCCGTCGTTGAAGGTCTGGCCCAGCGCATCGTCGACGGTGACGTGCCGGAGACGTTGAAGGGCCGCCGGCTCATCTCGCTCGACCTGTCGGCCATGGTCGCGGGCGCCAAGTACCGCGGCGAGTTCGAGGAGCGGCTGAAGGCGGTACTGGCCGAGATCAAGGAGTCGGACGGCCAGGTCATCACCTTCATCGACGAGCTGCACACCGTGGTTGGTGCGGGAGCCAGTGGCGACAGCTCGATGGATGCGGGCAACATGCTCAAGCCGATGCTCGCCCGTGGCGAGCTCCGGCTCATCGGTGCCACCACGCTCGATGAGTACCGCGAGCGCATCGAGTCGGACCCGGCGCTGGAGCGTCGCTTCCAGCAGGTGCTGGTCGACGAGCCCAGCCCCACCGACACGATCGCGATCCTGCGCGGTCTCAAGGAGCGCTACGAGGCGCACCACAAGGTGGCGATCTCCGATGCCGCGCTCGTCGCGGCCGCCACGCTCTCGGACCGCTACATCCCCGGCCGCCAGCTGCCCGACAAGGCGATCGACCTGATTGACGAGGCCGGCAGCCGGCTGCGCATGGAGATCGACTCCAGCCCCGTCGAGATCGACGAGCTGCGTCGCGCGGTCGATCGACTGCGCATGGAGGAGCTGCACCTGGCGCGCGAGGAGGACGACGCGAGTCGCGACCGACTCGCCACGCTGCGCTCGGAGCTGGCCGACAAGCAGGAGACCCTGCGCGCCCTCGAGCAGCGGTGGGAGGCCGAGAAGCAGAGCCTGAACGTCGTGGGCGACATCAAGGAGCGCATCGACGAGGTGCGCAGCGCGGCCGAGCGAGCGCAGCGCGAAGGTGACATGGAGACCGCCAGTCGGCTGCTCTACGCCGAGATTCCCGCCATGGAGCAGCAGCTGGCCGACGCGCAAGCCGCTGAGGCCTCAGCCACCCTGGGGGCCGAGCCGGCCATGCTGCACGAGCAGGTCACGGCCGACGACATCGCCGAGGTGGTGGCCGCGTGGACCGGCATTCCGACGGGTCGACTGCTCGAGGGCGAGACCGGCAAGCTGCTGCGGATGGAGGACGAGCTCGGCAAGCGACTGATCGGCCAGCGTCCCGCGGTCCAGGCCGTCTCCGACGCCGTGCGACGTTCTCGTGCCGGCATCGCCGACCCTGACCGGCCGACCGGGTCGTTCCTGTTCCTGGGTCCCACCGGCGTGGGCAAGACCGAGCTGGCCAAGACGCTGGCGGAGTTCTTGTTCGACGACGAACGCGCCATCATCCGCATCGACATGAGCGAGTACGCCGAGAAGCACAGCGTGAGTCGCCTGGTCG
>JBBSKV010000150.1:0-4667 GCA_038255955.1 Propionibacteriales bacterium | reverse complement strand
GGCAGACCTATGAGCTCTCCGGGCCGCAAGCCCTGGGCTTCGCCGAGATCGCGGCGATGTTCAGCACCCTGTACGGCGAACCATTTCGCTTCGTCGACTGGTCCGAGGACGAGGCTCGGGAGAAGCTCGCCGAGCACCAGGCTCCAGCGGAGGTCCTGGAGGAGTGGTTGTCGGTGTACCGCGCGATTCGCCAGGGCGTGCATGGGCACGTACCGGTGACGTCCGGCACCTGATCGGGCGCGAACCGGCACCCGCGGCGGAGGCACTCTCACGCCCTCAGGAATAGCATCGAACCCATGACGTCCGAGCCGCTGCTGACCATCGACGGAACCCTGACGATCCGCGAAACCATCGCCATGCCCGACGGGGTCATCGCCAGCGTCAAGCTGGTCGACCCCACCGGCGAGGTGCTCGCAGCCATCGCCGTCCGCGCCGACGACGTCCCCGTTCCCTTCACGCTGCACGCCGATCCGGCCTTCGCGACCTCCGAGGAGGGCAACCTCCTGCTGTGGGCCGCGTTGCGGACCGACGCGGGGTTGTGGGGCACCACCGACCTGATTCCGGTGACTGACGACACCCTCGACCTGGTGCTGCACAAGATCGAGGACTGATGGCGCAGGAGCCGGTGCTGGGCCGCATCGCCGCGCTGCTGCGCCCGTATCGCGCCAAGATGCTGTGGGTCGCCGTGGCGGTCGTGGCAGCCGCCATCTTGACGTCGATCGTGCCCTTCCTGACCAAGGCTGTCTTCGACCAGGCGCTCTTCCCGCCGTCCGGCGAGCCGAGACTTCGGCTGCTCGGCTGGCTCGTGGTGGCGATGAGCATCATCCCGGTCATCACCGCGCTGATCGGCATCGTGCAGAACTGGCTGACCTCGACCATCGGCAACTCGGCCATGGCCGATCTGCGCAGCGACCTGTTCGCCCACCTGCAGAAGATGGAGCTGGCGTTCTTCACCGCCACCAAGACCGGCTCGATCCAGTCGCGCCTCGCCAACGACGTCGCCGGCGTGCGCACCGTGCTGACCGACACGGCGACCACGATCCTGCAGAACTCGGTGACCGTGACGGCGGCGTTCGTCTCGATGATCATCCTGTCGTGGCAGCTCACGATCCTGACCCTGATCGTCATGCCGCTGTTCGTGTTCATCCAGCTGCAGGTCGGCAAGCGCCGCCAGCGGCTCGCCAAGCGCACCCAGGAGTCGCTGTCGGAGATGACCGCGATCACCGAGGAGGCGCTGAGCGTCTCGGGCATCTTGCTGTCCAAGGTGTTCAACCGTGCCGAGTCCGAGGTGGGCCGCTACCGCGAGGCGAACCGCCAGCAGACCCGTCTGCAGGTCGACCAGGCCATGACCGGCCGCGCCTTCTTCGCGACGGTGCAGACCTTCTTCGCCATCACACCGGCACTGATCTACCTGGTGGCCGGACTGATGATCACCGGCTCCTTCGGCGGCGCGAGCCTCACCGCCGGCACGTTGGTGGCCTTCACGACCTTGCAGGCGCGCCTGCAGATGCCCCTGCTGCAGCTGATGCGGGTCACCCTGGACGTGCAGACGTCAGTGGCACTGTTCCGGCGCATCTTTGAGTACCTCGACCTCGAGCCGGCCATCACCGAACGTCCCGGGGCCACCGTCCTGACCGGCGCCGACCTGCGCGGCGAGATCGAGTTCCGCCACGTGTCGTTCCGATATCCCGAGCCGCGCAGTCTGTCCGGCACGGTCAATCGCGACCGCTTCGGCGACACCGGCGTGCGAATCGAGCGGGAGTCCGATTCGGCCGGACCGCGGTGGGCGCTGGACGACGTGTCGTTGCGGGTGCGGCCCGGCCAGCTTGCCGCCATCGTCGGCCCGTCCGGATCCGGCAAGACCACCGCGACGTATTTGGTGCCCCGGTTCTACGACGCCACCGAGGGCGCCGTGCTCATCGACGGTCACGACGTCCGCGACCTGACGATGGGATCGGTCGCCGAGGCCGTCGGCATGGTCACCCAGGAGCCGTACCTGTTCCACGGCACGATCCGCGACAACATCGCGTACGCCCGACCCGACGCCACGGCTGCCGAGATCGAGCAGGCCGCGCGCGACGCCAACATCCATGACCGGATCCTCAGCTTCGCCGAGGGCTACGAGACGATCACCGGAGAGCGCGGCTACCGGCTCAGCGGCGGCGAGAAGCAGCGGCTCGCGATCGCCCGCGTCCTGCTGATGGACCCACGGGTGCTCATCCTCGACGAGGCCACGTCGGCGCTCGACACCGAGACCGAACGGCTCGTGCAGGAGGCCCTTGATCGCGCCACCCACAATCGCACCACGATCGCCATCGCCCACCGGCTGTCCACGATCCAGAACGCCGACGTGATTTTCGGTCTGGAGGACGGCCGGTTGGTCGAGCAGGGCACCCACGACGAGCTGCTGGCCGCCGGCGGTCTCTACTCCCGCCTGTACGTCGAGCAGTTCGGCTCAGGCCGACATAGGGTGGCGCAGGACCCGCCGGACGAGCGTCGGTCCGACATCCGGGTCTGAGGATCACGCCACGTCGAGCGATGCCATCTCTTCGGGCGTCAGATCGATCTCGGCGGCCCGCAGCGCACTCTCGAGCTGGTCCAGCGAGCTGACCCCGACGATCGGCCGCCACTGCGGTCGCAACGCCAACAGCCAGGCAAGGACCGCCTGACCCGACGTGATGCCTCGGGCGGCAGCCAGAGCATCCAGTGCTGCCAAGCGACGAGTCGTCCCCGGGTGGTCGTATGCCGATGGCCAGGGCCTGTCGTCCCGGTCGTAGCTACCCCGGATCAACGGCGAGTAGGCCCACAGCTCCAGCTTCGGGTCCTGCACTGCCAGATCCACCGTCTCGTCAGTCGCGAACCCGAACCGGTGATCCTTGCCCTCCACCACCGCACCGGGGCGCGGTCGCACGTACGACGTGGTCAGCTGCAGCGCCGTGAAGGGTTCGACACCCATCCGCGCGGCGATCGAGCGCGCCCGTTCCACCCGCCACGTCGGATGGTTGGACACGCCGAGCCGGCGCGCGCGCCCGTCCGCCACCAGTGCCCCGAAGGCTCCGACGGTCTCCTCCAGGTCAGTGCCACGGTCCTCGCCGTGCGCCCAGTACAGGTCGATCGAGTCGATTTCCAGACGCTCCAGACTGCGGGTCACCTCGCGCTCGATCACCCGGGCGGACAGGCCCTCGACCTGCGCGCCGCCCGGCCGGACCGGGGTGACCCCTACCTTCGTGGCGATCTCGAGGTCCGGCCGCAAGCCGGGGTTGGCCGCGAGCCAGCGGCCGATGACCGATTCGGACTGCCCACTGCTGCCGTCCACGCTGGCCCAGAACGCGTAGCAGTTCGCCGTGTCGAGGGTTCGCCCCCCGGCCTCGACGAAGCGATCGAGGAGTTCCCGAGACGTGGAGTCGTCCGTGACCGTTCCGAAGTACATGGTGCCGAGCACGAGATCAGCAACGCCCATCGGGCTACAGGGCCAGACCGACGTACTTGGTCTCGAGGTACTCCTCAATGCCCTCGGCGCCGCCCTCTCGGCCGTAGCCGCTGGCCTTGACTCCGCCGAACGGGGCGGCCGGGTTGGAGACGACGCCCTGGTTGATGCCGACCATGCCGGTCTCGAGGCCCTCGTACACCCGCACCACTCGTGCGTGGTCCTGGGTGAAGGCGTAGGCGACGAGGCCGTACTCGGTGTCGTTCGCCATGTCGATGCCCTCCTGCTCCTCGCTGAAGGTGAAGATCGGCGCGACCGGTCCGAAGATCTCCTCGGTCCAGATGTCGGCGTCGCGACTCACGCCCGTCAGCACGGTGGGCGGGTAGAAGGCGTCGCTGCCGAAGTCTTCCGTGCTCGGCTTTTCGCCACCGGTCACGGCCGTGGCGCCCTTGGCGACCGCGTCGTCGACCAGGTCGGCCACCTTGTCACGCTGCGTCTGGTCGATCAGCGGACCGACTTCGACACCCTCAGCCGAACCACGGCCGATCGACAGGGCGCCCATGCGTTCGGCGAGCTTGCGACCAAACTCCTCGGCCACCGACTCGTGCACGATGAAGCGGTTGGCCGCCGTGCAGGCCTCGCCGACGTTGCGCATCTTGGCCAGCATCGCGCCGTCGACCGCACGGTCCAGATCGGCGTCGTCGAACACCACGAACGGCGCGTTGCCACCGAGCTCCATCGAGACCCGCAGCACGCCCTTGGCGCTCTGCTCGATCAGGCTTCGGCCCACCGGGGTGGAGCCGGTGAAGGTCAGCTTGCGCAACCGCGGGTCCTCGATCAGCGGACCCATCACGTCGCCGGTCGTGGAGGTGGTGACGATGTTCAGCACGCCGTCGGGCAGACCGGCCTCGACGAGCAGGTCGGCCAGCCGCAGCATGGTCAGTGGCGTCTGCTGGGCCGGCTTGACCACCATCGTGCAGCCGGCGGCGATGGCCGGTCCGATCTTGCGGGTGCCCATGGCCAACGGGAAGTTCCACGGGGTGATCATCAGGCACGGTCCGACCGGCTGCTTGAGCGTGAGCAGGCGGGTCAGCCCGTTGGGAGCGACCGAGTAGCGACCCGAGATCCGCACCGCCTCCTCGCTGAACCAGCGGAAGAACTCCGAGCCGTAGGCGATCTCGGCCTTGGACTCGCTCAACGGCTTGCCCATCTCGAGCGTCATCAGCAGGGCGAGGTCATC
>JBBSKV010000149.1:0-4676 GCA_038255955.1 Propionibacteriales bacterium | reverse complement strand
CGCTCGTGGCGGACGGGGCGCACGTCGTCGTGTCGTCGCGCACCCCCGCTGCGGTCGATGCCGCCGTGGAGGCACTTGGTGCCAACGCGGCGGGCGTGGTGGCCGACAACGCAGATCCGTCCACGCCCGACCGGCTCGTGGCTGTCGCACGCGAGCGGTTCGGCGGTCTTGACGGAGCCCTGATCAGCGTGGGTGGCCCACCCGCCGGTTCGGTGCTCGACTCCACCGACGAGCAGTGGACCGAGGCGTTCTCGTCGGTGTTCCTCGGTGCCGTGCGTCTGGCGCGCACCGTGGCCGCAGGGCTCGGCGCCGGCGGATCGATCGCATTCGTGCTGTCGACCTCGGTCAAGATGCCGGTTGGCGGGCTCGCGATCTCCAACGGTCTGCGTCCGGGCCTGGCGATGGTCGCGAAGACCATGGCCGATGAGCTCGGGCCCCGAGGCATCCGGGTCAACGGGCTGCTGCCCGGCCGGGTCGACACCGCGCGGGTGCAGCACCTGGACTCGCTCGCCGACGATCCTGCAGCGGCCCGAACCGCCCAAGAAGCCAGCATCCCGCTGGGTCGCTACGGGACGCCCGCCGAGTTCGGCCAGGTCGCCGCGTTCCTGCTCTCCCCAGCGGCGTCATTCGTCTCCGGAACCATGGTTCCCGTCGACGGCGGACTGACCCGAGGGCTTTGAAAACGTTGCAGTTGTGTGACAACGCGACCTCCCGGCGCGATACGCCGTAGTCTCGAAGTGCCCCGGCCTGCCTTCTGCACACAGAATGACCGGAGCACGATCAGTTGTTCTGGGCGGGACGTCGGGCTCGTCATGCCTACAACTGAAGGACTGAATTTGATGCGAAACAGCGTGAAGCTTGCAGCCGCGACAGCGGCACTGGCCATGGTCGTCACCGGCTGTGGAAGCGACAGCGACAGCGGCGGCGGCGGGTCCTCGGCCCGCCTCGACGGCGTGTCCGTCACCGTGGGGTCCAAGGACTTCACCGAAAACATCCTGCTCGGCGAGATGTACGCACAGGCCCTGGAGAACGACGGCGCCAGCGTCGACAAGAAGATCAACCTCGGCGGAACGTCGGTCAACCGCGATGCGCTCACCAGCGGCAACATCGACGTGTACCCCGACTACAACGGAACCGGTTGGACCGTGTTCCTCGGCAACGAGGACCCCAGCTCGGACCCGCAGGAGCTGTACGACGTCACCGCTGCGGCCGACCTCGAGAAGAACAACATCAAGTGGATCGGCACGTCGGAGTTCAACGACACCTACGGCTTCGCCGCCAACGGTGACCTGGCCAAGAAGGAGGGCGGCTTCGACTTCCAGAAGATGGCCGACTACCTGAAGGCCAACCCCGACAGCACCGTGTGCATGGAGACCGAGTTCCCGGACCGTCCCGACGGCCTGACCCTGTGGGAGAAGTCCACCGGCTACGAGCTGCCGCGCAGCCAGTCCAAGATCCTCGACACCGGCCTGATCTACACCGAGACCGCTGACGGCAAGTGCGACTTCGGCGAGGTCTTCACGACCGACGGTCGTGTCACGGCGCTGAATCTGGACCTGGTCGAGGATCCGGGCGCGATGATCATCTACAACGCCTCGTTCACCATGACCGGCGACGTGTACGACGCCAACGCCGACGTCTACGACGAGATCGCTGAGAAGATCTTCACCGGTCTGGACAACGAGAAGATGGCAGCTCTCAACGCGCAGGTCGACGTCGAAGGCCAGCCCGCCGAGCGCGTCGCGGAGGAGTACCTCAAGGAGGTCGGCGTTCTCTGATCGCCGGCCCTCACGGGCACTGAACAACGACGCCGCCGGATCCTGATCGGATCCGGCGGCGTCGTCGTCCAGGGGTGGTCTCACGCAGTGATCGGCGCGATGCTGGAGCATGGCCTGCTCGTTCGTACCGCCCTACCTCCTGCGGCACCTCGCCGCCGAGGAAGTCCATCGCGACGTGCCGCCCGCCGTCCGCGAGCGCTGCCGCAGCACGCTGCTGATCGACGAACGGAACCGGGCCCGCCGGGCCGCGGATCCTGGTCCTGATCCTGCGGGCCAGCAGGCAGCCGACTCCCGGTGGGTCGTTCACGACGCGCACAACGGCTCTGTGCTGCCAGGCACCCCGGTCCGTCGCTCCGGCGAACCTGCCACCGGTGACGCGGCCGTCGACGAGGCCGCCGAGGGCACAGCCGCCTCGCTGCGACTGCTGTCGGAGGTGTTCTCGCGCGACTCCTATGACGGGCAGGGTGCGACCGCGCTGGTCACCGTCCACTACGAGCGCGACTACGTCAACGCCTTCTGGGACGGCACCCAGCTGGTGTTCGGGGACGGCGATGGCCGGATCTTCGGTCGGTTCACCCGGCCGATCGACGTGCTCGGCCACGAGCTCGCCCACGCCCTCACCCAGTACACCGCCGGCCTGATCTACGCCGACCAGCCCGGCGCGCTGAACGAGTCGGTCTCCGACGTCTTCGCGGCCTGCCTGCTGCAACGATCGCTCGACCAGACCGTCGACGAGGCGTCCTGGTTGATCGGCGAAGGACTGTTCCTGCCCGGCGTGCAGGCTCGTGGGCTGCGCGACATGGCGGCGCCCGGAACCGCGTACGACGACCCTGCGCTCGGCCGCGACCCGCAGGTCGGGTCCATGGCCGACTACGTCCTCACCGACGACGACGACGGAGGGGTCCACCTCAACTCCGGCATCGCGAACCGCGCGTTCCACCTCGCGGCGACCAGCATCGGGGGTCGCTCGTGGTGGGGTGCCGGCGCCATCTGGTTCGACGCCCTCATGGGAGACGACGTGGGGCCGCGCACCGACTTCGTCGGCTTCGCCGAGGCCACCATCGCCGCAGCGGGTGCCCATGCCGACGATGTGGAACAGGCGTGGCGCACCGTGGGAGTGCTGGCCGCCGATGCCCAGCCCGACCGGCAGGTTCCGCCACCGACACCGCCGGCCACCGTCGTGTCGGTCAGCCGTTCCGGCGGGCTGCTCGGGAGCACCCGTACGGCCGAGGTCGACCTCGCCGGCGACGAACCCCGGGCTCCGGCCGTGCGCAGGATCGTGGGCGAGCTCGACCTGCGACAGGTCGCCACGACGACACCTTCACAACCGGACCGTTTCGTCTACGTCGTCATCGTGCCCGGCGCCTCGCCCGTGCGGATTCCCGAGCAAGAGCTCACCGATGCGCTGCGGCGACTCATCCGCCTCGTGCTCGACGACGGGTGAGACGCCGGGAGCGCTCAGATGCCTCGCGGCTTGAGATAGCGCTCCGCGACGGCGCCCAGCCAGTCGAAGCTCAGGGCGATGATGGCCACGAGCGCTCCACCGACGATCAGCACCGGGTCCTGATTGAGCTTCAGCCCTGAGCTGATCGTGATGCCGAGGGCGCCGCCGCCGATGAGGAAGGCCAGCGTCGCCATGCCGATGTTGATGATCATGGCGATGCGCACGCCGGCGACGATGATGGGCACCGCGAGCGGAAGCTCGACGCGCAGCAGCACGCCCAGCTTGGTCATGCCCATGCCGCGGCCGGCCTCGATGATGTTCTGGTCGACCGCTTCCAGGCCCACCATCGTGTTGCGCAGCACCGGCAGCAGCGCGTACAGGGTCAACGCGTAGATGACCGTGAGCTTGCCCTGACCGGCCACGACCAGGCCGAGCACCAGCAGGCCATAGGCCGGCAGCGCCTGACCTGCGTTGGCGATCGTGAGCACCGGCGGACCGATCCGTCGCAGGGACGGCCGGGTCAGCACGATGCCGAGCGGAACGGCGATCAGGATGACCAGCATGGTCGAGTAGGCCGCGATCTCGATCTGCTGGACCGTCTGAGGCCACAGCTTTCCCGACCAGTCCAGCGGCGAGCGTTGCTGGATCGGCGCGTTGGCCAGGTCGAGGCTGTGGTGGTACCACGCGAGGAGGCCGGCGAGACCAGCGATCAACAGCGGCGCGAACACCAGTCCGACACGTTCGAGCAGGTCAGCCGTGCGCGTTCCACTCATGCGGGGGCTCGAGGGCGTCGGCTCATCCTCGTCGTCCGGGATGAAGGGGGGCTCCTCGAGGAGCCCGCGCGCGGCGCTGACCTCGCTCATGAGTTGGCCTCCAGCTCCTCATAGTGCGTGCGCGCCTCGAGCTGGGCCCGCCGGATCGCCCGGTTGAGGTGGGTCATGTCGACCACCCCGGTGAACCGGCCCTGCGCGTCGACGACGACCGTCTGTCCGGCAGCGGACTCGATCATGAGCTCGAGCGCGTGGAACAGCGTGTCGTCGGTCCGCAGCTGATCGCCGACCGGCTCGCCGATGTCTCCGGTCCGCGGGATGGGACCGGCCAGGTCCTCACGTCGGATCCAGCGCTCTGGACGACCCGCGTCGTCCACCAGCATCAGCCACTCCTGATAGGCCTCGTCGAGCCTGCTGACGCCGACCTCGGCAGGTTCGCTGCGAGTGATCGTGGGGTACTCGAGCTTCTTCAGTGAGCCGACCTGGAGGAAGTTCAGACCCTTGATGGTCGATCCCGCACCGATGAAGTCGTCGACGAACTCGTCGACCGGATACGCCAGGATGCGCTCGGGGGTGTCGATCTGGCGGATCGTGCTGCCTTCGCCCAGGATGGCGATGCGATCGCCCATCTTGATGGCCTCGTCGATGTCGTGGGTGACGAACACGATCGTCTTGTGCAGCTCT
>JBBSKV010000148.1:0-4701 GCA_038255955.1 Propionibacteriales bacterium | reverse complement strand
TCCTTGGGCTCCTCACGACGGGCGCCCTTGGGCAGGCCCGTGGTGCCGGAGGTGAAGATCACGACGCTGCCGTGCTTCTCGGGCACCGGGTGGCCGGCGGTGGGGCGATCGACGATGACCTCGGCCACCGACGGCACCTCAGCCGTCTCGCTGTCAGCCCAGGTGAGCAGTAGGTCCTCGCGCGGAAGGTCGGCGGCGACGGGCAAGAACTCCTCGTCGAGCATGACCAGCGTGGCCGACTCTCGCTTGGCCAGCTCGCCGAGCTGGGACTTGCTGGCCATCGTGTTGAGCAGCAGCACCCGGCCGCCGCGCTGCATGATCGCGACCATGGCCATGACGATGTAGCGGTGGTTGCGGGCCAGCAGCGCGACCGAGTCGCCGGCGCCGACACCCTTCTCGCCCAGCACGTCCGTCAGCTGGTTGATCTGCTGGGCCAGCTCGCGCCACGTGAGGCTGCCGGCGTCGTCGACGATCGCCACCTGATTCGGGTACCGGGCCGCGCAGGCATGCACGCCGGACGGGAAACCGGGGCCCCACTTGACCAGCTGCCGGCCGGCGCCGATGATCCGGTGCGGCAGGATCGGGGCGATCAGACCAATCCTCCTGAAGACCTTCAGGGTGTAGGCGAGATCGCTCATGGATGGGTCCTCCTGCTCGACGGTTCCGCTCACTCTAGCCGCGGGTAACCGTCTTTTACACCCTTGATCGTCAGTGCGCGCCTTCGCCGCTGACCACCGCACGCACGGTGCGGCGCAGGATCGAGAAGTCCAGTCGCAGGCTCTGGTTGTTGACGTACTCCAGGTCCTTGCGCACCGACTCCTCCCACGTCAACGTCGATCGACCACTGACCTGCCACAAGCCGGTCAGGCCGGGCTTCACGTGCAACCGGCGCCACGTCCACGGGTCGTAGGACTCGGTCTCGCGCGGCAGGGCGGGCCGCGGTCCGACCAGGGACATCTCGCCCTTGACCACGTTGACCAGCTGCAGCAGCTCATCCAGCGAGCTGCGGCGCAGGAACCGGCCGAAGGCGGTGATGCGCGGATCGTCCACGATCTTGAACAGCGGACCCTCCGCCTCGTTGCGATCCAGCAGGTTGCCCAGCCGGCTCTCGGCGTCGACGACCATGCTGCGGAACTTGTACATGCGGAAGGGCTTGCCGTCCAGACCGGTGCGGACCTGGGTGAAGACGGCCGGGCCGTGGGAGTCCCACCGCACCGCGAGCGCGATGGCCGCCAGCACCGGCGCGAACAGCACCAGGGCGAGGGCTGCCCCGAGCCGGTCGATGGTCGCCTTGACCAGGGCGGAGGCCGGATGATTGGTCGGCGCACGCAGCGCCAGGGCCATCTCGTCGCCGATGCGACGCGGACCCACGATCTCGGCGTGCCGGTCGACGTCGGCCACCACGAGGCACTCGACGTCGGCCCGCTGCAGGGCCCACACCAGGTGGCTGACCGCCGGCGAGGAGAGCGCGGCGCCACCTGCCACGACGACGGAGGTGGCCCCGGCGCGCGACACGGCGGCCAGGACGTCGCTGGCCACGCACGAGCGACGGTCCGACATGTCCAGGTCGCCCGCCCAGCGATAGGTCTCGACCACCTCGACGTCACGCCGGCCGGACCAGCGCTGCTCGAGCTCGGCCACGTGGCTGGCCGGACCGATCAGCACCGCCGGGGTGCGGCGCAGCGCCACGCGATGCACCGCGGTGGACACGGCTGCAACCGCGGCGACCGCCGCCAGCACGATCGAGGCGTTCTGCACGACCGGTACGTCGGCGACGCCGGCGAGCACCACGACCACGGCCGCACCACTCAGGACCTGCACGAACCGAAGGACGGGGGTGAAGGAACGCCCGCGCTCGAAGGCGGGCAGCGCAGCGAAGCTGTAGGCACGCCACAGCACCACCATCGCCAGCAGCAGCAGCGCGTTTCGCGCACTCATCGCCGTGCCCAAGATCGTGGCGACGGCCGTCGCGGCGATCAGCACGTCGCCCAGCACGCCCTGCCGCACCAGTGGCTGGCGCACCCGGGCGCCCCCCGCCAGATCGACGGGCCCGGCATCGGGTCCCACCGTCGGCAGGGCAGCTTCCACGTCGAGGATCGCCATGAGTACCTACAGACCCTTGCCCACGGCATTGGCGGCCCGGGCGATCAGACCCGCGTGGGCCAGCCGGAACGACACGGCCAGGGCCAACCAGGCGCGCACGTTGGAGCGATGGCCGCCCAGCGCCTCTCGCGCCCAGCTGCGCGCCTCGGCGCGCTGGCCCCCAGCGGCGAGCGCGAAGGCGATCTGAGACTTGACCCGCGCCAGTGCGCGCGGCTGCTCGGCGAACTGCGGGTGCTGACTCAGCAGGTACTTCAGCGCCTCGGCGTACATGCTCCACCGGCCGTAGAAGTAGGACTGGCCGGACCAGCGGACAGCGACCAGTGGCTCGTTCACGACGTGGATGGGCGAGACCTGCGCCGTGCGCAGCAGCACGTCGTAGTCCTCGCCGTAGCTGCCGGGCAGCCGCTCGTCGATCATCCCGATCTCGTCGATCAGCCGCGTCCGACGGAACACGAAGCTGCTGGAGTGCAGCCCGGCCAGTCGGTCCTCGATGAGGTCGTCGAAGGTGACCGTCGAGCTCGGCACCAGTCGGGTGTGGCTGGACCTGCCGTCGTGGACGACGCGCATCCCCGAGCCGACCAGCGCGACGTCGGGCTGGGCGTCGAACGCGGGCATCTGTGCCGTGAGCTTGTTCGGCAGCCAGGCGTCGTCGTCGTCGAGGAAAGCCACGAACTCGTGCCTGGCCTCGACGATGCCGGTGTTGCGGGCCCCCGCCAGTCCTCGCGTGCGCTCGTTGCGCACCCCGCGGATCGTGCGGCCCTCCCGCTGCGGCAGATCCGGCAGCTCGACGTCGCAGCCGTCGAAGACCACGATGACCTCGATGTCGCCCGGGTAGTCCTGCCCCACGATGCTCGCCACGGCGAGCCTCATCAGCTCGGGCCGGCGATGGGTCGGGACGACCGCCGACACCGCCGGGTGGCTGGCCGTCACCGGCTCTCCCCACCGCTCAGGAACTCCCGCAGCATGGTGCTGGAGGTGTGTCGCGTGTACGGGAAGTAGACGACGTCGACCCCGAGCTCACCCATGGCCCGCTCGAGCCGGAAGCCCTTGGGGGTCCCCTGCCAGTCGTTGCCCTTGAAGATGGCGTCGAAGTGGCGTTGCTGCCACATGAGGGTCTTGTCCTCGGAGCGATCGATCACTACCTCGTCGACGATGCCGAGCGCGGAGATGATCTCGATCCGTTCATCGCACGGGACGACCGCCGGCCGGCCCTTGAGCTGCTCGGTGTACTCGTCGCTGCCGACGCCGACGACGAGGCGGTGGCAGTAGTTGCGCGCACGGCGCAGCAGGTTGAGGTGACCGACGTGGAACATGTCGAACACACCACTGGTGTAGCCGACGTCGTACATGGGTCGTGACTCGTTCACAGCCTGCAGTCCTGTTCGTTGGGTCCTGCCTGAGCAGAGTGTCCACGAGCGCGAACGTGACGCGAGGAGGCCCGATCAGCCGACTTCGAGGTTGATCTGCAGCAGGTCGGCGTGCACCTCGGTGCACCCGTCGCACCGTGCGAGGTGGCTGGCGACGTGAGCCTTCTCGCGCGCCGCGGACGTGCCGCGGACGTAGCCGGCGAGCTGCTCGCGCACGACCAGGCAGTCGGCGGCGGTGCCGGTCACCTGCGGGCTCACGTGCTGGGCCAGGTAGGCCTCGCGCAGCCCGGCGCGAGCCCGGTACACCAGGGCCGACACGCTGTTGGGCGTCAGGTCCATCAGGGGTCCGAGCTCGTGCGGCTTGCGCCCCTCGACGTCGAGGTGCCACAAGACGGTGCGCCACCGGTCCGGCAGCGACTCGTAGGCCGCCCGGACCGCCGTCTTCTCGAACTGGTCGAGCTGACCGTTGCCGAAGGGGACAGCGGTGTCGATCTGCGAGTCGTCGTCGGTGGGCATGACGCGCTGGCGGGCCTTGGCCCGTCGCCCGCACTCGTGCCGGATCGAGGTGAACAGGTAGGCGCGGAAGGCCCGATCGGGTCCCTTGCCTCGCCGCAGCAGATCCATGATCTGCGCGAAGGCCTCCGAGACGACGTCGTCGGAGTCCTCGCCCTGTCCGAGGTGCCGGGCCAGACGACGTCCGGCGTAGGAGTAGCGGACGAACAGTGCGCCGAAGGCGTCCTGGTGGCCGGCGCGCGCCATCGCGATGAGCTGACCGTCGTCGAGCTCGTCCAGCTGCGGCCGATCAGCGATGTCGATGGCGTCGAGTAGTTCGCCCTCCGCATCGGCGGCCGCGGGCGATTCCTCTACATCTTTTCTGAGCGCATTTGGGCGCATCGAGCTACCTCTAGTCCCCTTGATAGTGCGTTCCCCTGGATGAACTGCAAACGGGAGTTACTCCGTGTCGCCATCGTGGCATGAGGACCAAAGCCCGTCGAATTGATTTCCACAAATACACACCTTTTGGCGGCTTCTCGCAGCGGGAATGGCGAAGATGATCCGCAAGGACCAAACGATCTAGTCCGAACTAGTTAGGGCCAAGTGCCCGGGTCCGTGACGGGCGTCACATGACCTTCGGCACAGGCCTTTTGCGCCCCGGGTCACGTCATGGGGGGTGACCTCCGTCCTCTCCTTGCATGTACGCCGTTTCGACTGTTCAGGATGGGACCCCTCC
>JBBSKV010000147.1:0-4725 GCA_038255955.1 Propionibacteriales bacterium | reverse complement strand
GAACTGCACGGTGTGTCGGTCCTCGTGCCACATGGTGCGGAGCTCGGCGAACAGCACGCGGTAGGACTCCACGAACCCCACATTCGGCACCGGGCTCGCGTCGGCAGGCAGCTCCGGCACGGCGAACAGCACTGGGATGGAGAACACGAGGAACCACACTGCCGCGACGACCGCGACCCAGCGGATGTTGAGTCCGTTCTCGGTCGAGACGCCGAGCACGCCGCCGTCACCGGCGATCAGCCCCACGTAGACGATGATCAGCAGCACGATGCCGCCGAGGTAGCCGAACGCCCAGCCCAGGCCGGAGATGCGTCCGACGGTGTCGGGCGTCGAGACCTGACGGAGCATGGCGAAGTACGGCACCTGCGCCAGCTCGAACAGCACGGTGCCGATCGCGATCAGCGCCAGCCCCAGCCAGAGGAAGTCCGGGCTGTCCTCGACCAGGAACATCAGCGCGGTCACCAGGACCACCGACAGCGTCAGCAGGCCCAGGGACCGCTTGCGATGACCCGAGGCGTCGGACTTCTGGCCCATGACGGGAGCAAGGATGGCCACGAACAGGCTCGCGGCGCCGATCGACCAGCCGAGCCACGACGTGGCCGAGATCGGACCGGAGATGTCGTCACCCACAGCATCGGTGAGGTACACCGAGAACACGAAGGTCACGATGACGGCGTTGAACGCCGCGGAGCCCCAGTCCCACAGGCTCCAGGCGAGGACGGGGCCGCGGCGGGTCTCGACGGCGACGACAGCGGGCTGGGTGGTCATGTGGGGTCCTTCCAGGAGCCTCGGGCCAGCAGGACGTCCTTGAGGACGTCGGTGCGATCGGTGATGATGCCGTCGACCCCGAGGTCGAGCAGTCGGTGCATCTCGTCGGCGTCGTCGACGGTCCAGACGTGGACCTGAAGACCGAGCCGGTGCGCCCGCGCCACGAACCGCGGCGTGGTGACGGTCAGCCTGCCGGATGCAACGGGAACCTGCAGGCAGTCGGCGCGGGGGAGACCCAGTGCCGCGAGCAGACCGGCCGGCAACAGCTTGACCAGCGCCACCTCGACGCTCGATGCGCTCGTGGCGACGTGGGGCAGGAGCCTGCGGATCCGGCGCAGCCGTCGGTGCGAGAACGAGGCCAGGCAGACCCGGTCGACAGCGCCAGCGGCCTCGATCAGCTCACAGGTGGGCACGACCGAGTCCTCGGCCTTCACGTCGATGTTCAGGCGGGCTTCGGGCAGCGCGGTGAGCACCTCGTCGAGCCGGACGAACCCAGCACGTCCGTCCATGTGTTCCAGCGACAGCTGCTCGTCGGACATCTCGGCGGTCGCGGACTCGCTGCCCGTCAGGCGGGTCAGCGTCTCGTCGTGAATGACCCACACGGTGCTGTCGGCCGAGCACCGCACGTCGGTCTCGATGTACCGGAATCCGCGGCCCACGGCGTCCTGAAAGGCCTCCAGCGAGTTCTCGATCCCGTGGTTGGAGCCCGTGGCCGCCCCGCCCCGGTGCGCAAAGGCGACCGGTGCTGGCGCGTCGAGGTACGTGAGCCGTGACACAGACGTCACGGTAGGGCCTCCGGGGGTCACCCGGAGGATCAGATGTCGCGGAAGGTCTCGATCTGCGCGCCGAGGGCGTTGAGCCGCTCAGCCAGGTCCTCGTAGCCGCGATTGATGACGTAGACGCTGCGCAGGACCGAGGTTCCCTTGGCCGCCAGCATGGCCAGCAGGATCACGACGGCCGGACGCAGTGCCGGCGGGCACACGATCTCCGAGCCACTCCAGTGCGTGGGCCCCTCGATCAGCACCCGGTGCGGGTCGAGCAGCTTGACCTGCGCGCCGAGCTTGTTGAGCTCGGTCAGGTAGATCGCGCGGTTCTCGTACACCCAGTCGTGCAGCATCGTCTGACCGTCGGCGGTCGCCGCGATCACGGCGAAGAACGGCAGGTTGTCGATGTTCAGGCCGGGGAACGGCATGGGGTGGATCTTGTCGATCGGCGCGTGCAGGTCCGACTCGTGGGTCGTGATGTCGACCAGGCGGGTCTGCCCGTTCTCGGCCGGGTACTCATCGCTGCGTTCGTAGTGGAACCCCATCTCCTCCAGCAGCGCCAGCTCGATCTCCATGAACTCGATCGGCACCCGACGCACCGTGATGCTGGACCGCGTGACGATGGCTGCGGCGATCAGGCTCATGGCCTCGATCGGGTCCTCGCTCGGTGCGTACTCGACGTCGCAGTGGATGACCGGCTTGCCGGTGACCCGCAAGGTCGTGGTGCCGATGCCCTCGACGCCGACGCCGAGCTTGACGAGGAAGAAGCACAGGTCCTGCACCATGTAGTTGGGGCTCGCGTTGCGGATCACGGTCACGCCGTCGCAGCGCGCGGCGGCCAGGAGTGCGTTCTCGGTGACGGTGTCGCCGCGCTCGGTCAGCACGATCGGCCGTTCGGGGACCACGCCGGCAGACGTCGAGGCGTGGTAGCTGCCCTCGGTCGCGAGGACCTTGAGGCCGAACGGACGCAGCGCGGTCATGTGCGGCTCGACCGTGCGCGTGCCGAGGTCGCAGCCGCCAGCGTAGGGCAGCTCGAAGTCGTCGTACCGGTGCATCAGCGGGCCGAGGAACATGATGATGCTGCGAGTGCGGCGGGCGGCGTCGGCATCCATCGCCGCCAGGTCCAGATCGGCCGGGACGACGAGCTCGAGGACGTTCTCGGCGTTCAGCCAGGTGGCCTTGACCCCGATGGACTCCAGCACCTCGAGCAGCCGGTTGACCTCCTCGATCCGCGCGACCTTGCGCAGCACCGTGGTGCCGGCGTTCAGCAGCGAGGCGCACAGCAGGGCGACGCCAGCGTTCTTGCTCGACTTCACGTCGATCGCACCGGACAGCTGCGTTCCGCCCTTGACCCGCAGGTGGCTGGGACCGGACGTGCCGACGCTGACCAGCTCGGAGTTGAGCACGTTGCCGATGCGGGCCAGCATCTCCAGGGTCAGGTTCTGCTGCCCCTGCTCGATCCGGTTGACGGCGCTCTGGCTGGTGGCCAGCTGACCGGCCAGCTCGGCCTGGGTGAGCTGGCGATGCTGGCGAGCGTCGCGGACCAGGGC
The DNA here is from genome assembly GCA_038255955.1 of Propionibacteriales bacterium. Classification (GTDB taxonomy): domain Bacteria; phylum Actinomycetota; class Actinomycetes; order Propionibacteriales; family Nocardioidaceae; genus Aeromicrobium. The sequence goes on along the minus strand of JBBSKV010000147.1, from coordinate 1,643 downwards.
CCCGATCCGGGCCAGGTAGTCGTCCTGCTGGGTGTCGGCTTTTTCAGACATTAGTCCACCTTATCTCACATGTGAGATACGGCCCCTTGCTGAGGAGGGCGCACCCGTGGGCGCAGCCACAAGGCGATGACCGCACCGAGGACTGTGAGTCCGCCCCCGGCCAGACTGACGATACCCACCCGATCCCGATCGACGAAGACCTCGATCAGCTCGGCCGTCACGACCTGGCCGGCGATGGTGCACAGGCCGAGGACCAGGACGCCGTGGATCCGGACGGTCCACGAGGCGATGTAGATGAAGGCGATGCCGCACACTCCGCCCAGGTACAGCCACGGCTCGCGGGGGAGCCCCACGAGCTGGCCACTGGCGGCGAGGCTGGCAGCCAGCAGCACCAGCAGTCCCGACGTCCCGACCACGAAGTTGGCCCAGGTGGTCGACCAGGACCCGGCCACGACCGAGGCCCGCCCGTTGACGGTCTGCTGCACCGACTGCAGCACTCCGGCGAGCACCGCGACGAGTGCGAAGGGCACCAGCAGGTCACCGGCGCGGCTGTCGATCTGGTCGCTTGCCTTCAGCGCGACGGCGACCACCGCGAAGGCGGCGGCGATGAGCCGAGGGATGCTGACCGCGTGGTGACCACCGGGTGACAGTCCGAGCCGGTCGGCCGCCAACGAGCTGACGGCCTGGCCGGCCGTGAAGGCCACGATGAACAGCCCGATGCCGATCGTGCCGACCGTCACGCCCTGCGAGGCGACGATGAACGCACCGGCGAGCCCACCGCTCACGTCGAACCATCGCAACCGGCGCACGCGAACTGCGTCGACCAGGCGGGTGACGGAAGCGCGTCCCCGCCGCGAGCCGAGCAGCACGACCGAGAGCAGCACGAGGCCCGATCCGAAGCTCAGGACCGCTGCCAGGGCTCCGGCCCGCAGGCCGTCACCGAGCTCTTCGGCCAACCGGCTGTTCACCTGCGCCTGCACGGCGACGATGGATCCGCCGAGCAGCATCAGCGGGACCGACGCACGCCGGGCCAGTCGGGATTCGGCCCCCTGGGCCTGGGTGGTCACCGGCTCATCGTGCCACTCACGCGGGCCCGGCTACCGTGACGGGGTGACGACACCCGCCCTCGCGACCACGCGAAGGTCGGCCACGCTGGCCGGTGGATTCGTCGCTGTCCTGTGGCTGATCGAGGGGATCGACGCCGTCGTCCCCGGTCAGCTGGAGGGAAACGGCGTGCGACCACGGTCCGAGGCGGGCCTGGCCGGCATCGCGTTCGGCCCGCTGCTGCACGACGACTGGGCCCACCTGATCGCCAACTCCGTGCCCCTGCTGGTGCTGGGGTTCGTGCTGGCCCTTTCTGGAGTGCGGACGTTCGCCACCGTCACGGCGATCATCTGGCTCACGTCGGGTCTCGGCACGTGGCTGATCGGGTCGGGGTACACGGTGCACGTCGGTGCGTCCGGCATCGTCTTCGGCTGGATCGCCTACCTGGTGCTGCGGGGCGTGTTCGCGGGCAACGTGCGGCAGATCATCGTGGGCCTGCTGGTCCTGTTCGGCTATGGCGGCGCGTTGATCGGAGTGCTGCCCGGACAGCCCGGCATCTCCTGGGAGGGGCACCTGTTCGGCGCCATCGGCGGCGTGAT
>JBBSKV010000146.1:0-4745 GCA_038255955.1 Propionibacteriales bacterium | reverse complement strand
GTCAACGGCTTGGAGGTGGGCCGGTCCAACCTGGACCCGGGGGAGCTGTCCGGCTCCAGCTATGCCACGTCGGCGCCGAGCACCTCCTCGGCGGTCGGCAACCCGGTCACCTTCGACGTCCCGATATCCGCGCTGCGGCCCGGGACCAACACGGTGGCTGTCTCGGTGCACTCGATGTGGCGTGCGACGCCGGACTCGAGCATGGACGCATCGATCAAGGCGACCGACGGTTCGACCGCGGTCGTCGCACCGGCGTCGTCCGCGACCCTCGTGGCCGAGAAGGCGACGTGGTCCTGGTTGTTCAGCGCGACGACTCCTCCGCCGACCACCTGGACTACGGCGGCCGCCGGGACCGAGTCGTGGTCCTCAGGTACGGCGCCGTTGGGATGGGGCTCTGGTCCGATCACCACCGACATCGACGTGCCGGCAGGTCAGACGCGAGGCCTCACGTCGTACTTCCGGCGCACCTTCTCGGTCGCCGACCCGTCAGCGTTCAGCAAGCTCACGCTCAAGACCCGGGCCGACGACGGCGTCGCGATCTACGTCAACGGGGTCGAGGTCGTCCGCTCCAACCTGCCGACCGGTGCGCTCACCTCGGGCACCTACGCCCTGTCGGCCATCAGCACCGCGAACGCCCTGGCGGCCCCCGTGACGGTCCAGGTCCCGACGTCGCTGCTGACGACCGGCACCAACACGATCGCGGTCGAGGTCCACTCCAACTATCGATCGACCCCGAGCGCGAGCATGGATCTGTCGCTGGTCGGGACGTCATGACCCGACCGCGCCCGGCGCAGGCCTGGTCGCAGCTGGCGCACGCGCAAAAGAGCGGCGCCGGCGTCCCGTGGTACATGCGGGTCGTGAACCGGCGGCTCGGGCGCGGTCTCGCGGCGCTGGCGTCACCCACGCGGCTGACCCCCAACCACCTGACCCTGGCAAGCTTCGCGGCGTTCCTGGCGGGCGCGAGCCTGCTGGCCACCGTGCGGCCCGGTGTCGTCATGGCCCTCGGGGCGATGCTGCTGCTGCAGCTCGGATTCGCCCTGGACTCGGCCGATGGCCAGCTGTCTCGCCTGCGCGGCACCGGGTCGCCGGCCGGCGAGTGGCTCGATCACGTGGTCGACTCGGCTCGCCATCCGATGCTCCACCTCGCCATCATGATCGGCCTGTTCCGATTCTCCGATCTGCCCGACGTGGTCCTGCTGCTGCCGCTGGGCTTCGCGCTGGTCAGCGGGGTCCGCTTCTTCGCCCAGATCCTTGCCGAGCAGCTGGCCCGACGCGATCCGATGGCGGACCCGGATTCGGTTCCTCGCTTCGGCACCTGGATCCAGGCTCCCGCCGACACCGGGATCATCAATCTGGTCATCGTGCTGTGGCCGTGGACGTTCGCGTTCATGGCCGCCTACACCGTGCTCGCCGCGCTGAACACGCTGCTGCTCGTCGCGACCATCGTCCGCCGACACCGTGAGCTGCAACGGCTGGCCCGACAGAAGGTGGACGCATGAGCGACTCGACCACGACCAGCGATCAGGGGATCGCGGAGTACGCCGGCGAGATCGGCCTGCCGGCGTGGCCGGTGCTCACCCTGCTGTGGGGCTTCCCCCTGTGGTGGGCCACTGGCACGACGGTGATCCTGGCCGCCATCCTGACCGTGGTGATGATCTCGTACCTGGTCATCGGTCGCACGGTGCCCGTGCTTCCCGGCATGGCGGCCCTCGGCGCGTTCCTGCTGTGGGTGCTGGCCTGCGTGACCATGATCGACTCCGGGGAGCGGCTGCTCGGGTACTTCTACCGCACCACGATCCTGATCTTCGTGGCCACCGCCTTCGTGTACACGCTGCGCTCGGCCGGTCAGCTGACCCGCCGACGCGTGATCAGCGCCCTGACGTTCGTCTGGTTGTTCACCATCGTGGGCGGCCTCGCGGCACTGGTCATTCCCGAGGTGCGCCTGACCACGCCCGTCGGTCTGCTGCTGCCGGACGGTCTGCGCGACAACTCCTACGTGCAGGACTTGTTCTTTCCGCCGATGGCCGAGATCCAACGCCCCTTCGGCTCGCCGGAGACCTTCATCCGGCCGGCCGCACCGTTCCCGTACGCGAACAGCTGGGGTGTCGCGATCGTCCTGCTGTCGCCGGTCGCGGTGGCCTGCTTCCTGCAGGCCCGCAACCTGCTGCTGCGCGTGACGATCCTGGTGGGCTTCGTCGCGATGATCCCGCCCGCGATCGCCACGGGCAACCGCGCCATGTTCGGCGTCCTGGCGATCTCCGGCCTGTACGTCGTGGTGCGGATGGCGGTGCGGGACCGGGCAGCGCCGGTGCTCGGTCTGGGCATCCTCGGTCTCACGGGTGTCGGCGTGCTGGTCGCGAGCGGCCTGCTGGACCGCATCTCGACGCGCCAGCAGTACGGCGACTCGCTCGGGACCCGGGCCACGCTGTACCAGGAGACGATCCAGCGCACTCTGCAGTCGCCCCTGCTCGGCTACGGAGCGCCTCGCCCGTCGGGGCTGCAGGACATCTCGCTCGGCACCCAGGGCTTCGTGTGGATGCTGATGTTCAGCTACGGCTTCGTGGGCCTCGCGCTGTTCCTCACGTTCCTGTGGGGCACCACCCTGCGCACCTGGCGGGTCCCGGGCGACGTCGACCTGGTCCTGCACAGCGTGCTGGTCGCCGCGAGCATCGTGATCGTGGTCTACGGTCTGGACATCATGCAGCTGCTGACCATCATGCTCATCGCTGGAGTCCTGGTGCGGCGTCGCCACGGCCTGGAGCCGGACGACCCGCACGACCCCGACGAGCTCGTCGACCTCGGCCTCACCGGTGCGCGTGGCTGAAGCTGGACGTCGCCACCCACCAGGACGACGAGGTGGACTGGCCGGCGCCGGGGTCGTCAACCTGGTCGGCGGCGCGTGCGGCTCGCTGATCGGTCTGCTGCTCGCGGCGCTGGTCGGCCGCACCCTCGGCACCGGTGGTGCCGGTTCGTACTTCATCGCCATCGCGGCGTTCATGATCGTCTCCAACGTCGCCGAGCTGGGCGCCGACACCGGACTCGTTCGTTTCGTCTCGGCTGCAGCCGCGACCGGACGCACCGCCACCGTCAGCGCGCTCGTCAGGACGGCCCTGCGGCCGGTCCTCGTCGTCGGCGCCGGGTTCGTGCTGCTGGTCGCCGTGGTGGCGCTGACCGACGGCGGACCGGCGGGCGTCTCCCCGCCGCTGCTCGTCGCCGCAGCGGCAGTCGCTGTCACCTCCTCGCTGCTGGCCATCGCGCTGTCTCTGACCCGTGGATTCGGCGACGCGACCACGTATCCGCTGCTGCAGAACGTGCTGCTGCCGGTGCTGCGACTCCTCGCGGTGTCTGCTGCGCTGCTGGCGGGCGCGACGGCCACCGGGGTGATCACGGCCTGGATGGCCCCGACCATCGTCGTGGCGCTGGTGGCCGTCCTGATCGCCCGTCGCCAGCTGCGCCGCCATGTGGCCGATCTGGTGCCCGAGCCGGCTGATGCGCACGCCTTCTGGAGCTTCAGCGCCTCACGGGGACTCGCCGCGGCCGTCGAGATCAGCCTGGAGTGGATCGACGTCCTGCTGGTCGCCGCCCTCACGTCGGCCGAGGCCGCCGGCATCTACGCCGTGGTCACGCGCAGCGCCCGTGCCGGTGAAGTGGTGCAGCAGGCCGCGCGCATCGCTGTCGGGCCCCAGATCAGCGCCGCGCTGGCCCGAGGCGACCTGCCGCGTGCCCAGGAGATCTACGGCATCGTCACGGCTGCCATGATCTGGCTGGCCTGGCCCTTCTACCTGGTCGTGGCCGTGTTCGCGGACACCGTGTTGAGTCTGTTCGGCCCCGGCTTCTCCTCGGGCGCCACGTCGCTGGTCATCCTGGTGGCGGCCATGGCTGTCGCGACGGCGGCCGGCACGGTGCAGACGATCGTGCTGATGGGCGGGCGCAGCCGGTGGCAGCTGGCCGACAAGACCGGTGCGTTGATCCTCAACGTCGTGCTCAATGTTCTGCTGATCCCGATCTGGGGGATCGAGGGTGCGGCGGTCGCCTGGGCCGTCACGATCCTCGCCGACACCGCTGTCGTCGTCTTCCAGGTGCAGCGCCTGATGGGGGTCCGCCCGCACGGGTCGTACCCGGGAGTCGCGGCGCTGCTCTCGGTCGTGGTCGTCGGCGGACTCTGCGTGCTCAGCCGGCTGATCTTCGGGTCGTCGGTCGAGGTCATGGTGGGCACGACGGCCGTGGTCGGCCTGGTCTACCTGGCCGCCAGTGCTCCATTGAGGAACAGGCTGGGTCTCACCGCGCTCATCAGCGGCTGAGCGAGAGCATCTCGGGCCGGGGCGGGAACAGCGCGGTCAGATCGATGTCCACGTTCTTGGAGCGCAGCAACCCGGCCAGGCGGCGCAGCGCGGCGGCGTCGTCGGTCGTGCTGCGGGCCAGCACGACCGAGTCGGACCGGGTGGCGAGGGCGACCTTGTTGGCGTCCGAGCCCAGGCTCGTCGTGTCCAGCACGATGACGCCACCGGCCCAGGAGGTGCGCTTCTTGTCGGTGGGCCAGCCGCGGCTGATCTTGCCCTCGTTGATGCCGCCGGCATCCACGAAGTGGGCAGGGCGACCGCGCCGTGCGAGAGCGTCGACCAGCTCCTGACCCGGTGAGATGAAGCTCTGCGGGTCGTCCTCGGCGTCGATCATGATGATGAAGGCGTCGGACTGCAGATCTGCGGGGATCTTGAGCATGAAGGCGGCGATGTCCCACGTGTCCG
>JBBSKV010000145.1:0-4781 GCA_038255955.1 Propionibacteriales bacterium | reverse complement strand
CGCCGCAGAGCGCCACGGTGCGCACCTCACGGTCCAGATCGCCGGCGATGCGGTTGGCGCTGTGGTGCGACGGCAGGGCGGCACCGACCGTGCGGGCGAAGTCTCCCAAGGTCGTCGGGCGGGACAGCACGCCGATGCGGCCACTCCCGCGGCTGTCGGGACCGCTGGAGAGCTCCAGCACCTGGTGCGCCACCTCCTCGTACGGGTGCGCTGCGATCATGGCCTCGCGCACGGCGGTCCGCAGGTGTGGAGGTGCGACCAGCTCGATGCGGAGCTCCTGCACGTGCTCGGTCTGTCCCACCGTGCCGATGGCGGGGTTGGCGCCATCGAGCGGCCGGAAGGACCCCACTCCCTCCGATCGGAAGTACACCTCGTCGTAGTCGCCGATGCCGCCGGCGCCGGCGGCGTGCATGGCAGCGATGACCTGATCGGCCTGGTCGACCGGCACGTACACGACCCACGCGTCGATCGGCGGGAGCGGATCGGGATCCAGCGGCCGCAGGTCGGTGAGCCCGAGGGCCAGGGCCATCGACTCCGAAACGCCCAGTGTCGGGCTGTCAGCGTTGGTGTGACACGTGTGCAGAGCGATGCCGTGACGCGTCAGCGTGTGCACGACCCGTCCCTTGGGGGTGGTGGCAGCCATCGACGTGACGCCCTTGAGCCACAGCGGATGATGCGTCACGACGAGGTCCGCGCCCCACTCGATGGCTTCGTCGACGACCGCCTGCACGGGATCCACGGCGAACAGGATCCGGGTCACGTCCTGCTCCGGATCACCGGTGACCGTGCCGACGGCGTCCCAGTCGGCGGCACGAGCGGGGTCGTACATCTCGTCGAGGGCAGACACGACGTCACGCAGGATCGGCATCCCCGAACTCTAGACCGGCGGATGCCGCGAGAGGCATCACGCCAGGCGCGTCATTCGGGCCCGGTGTCCTGCGCAGTGTCCTGGGCGTCGAGTCGTCGACGCCGAGTCACGAACCACGCCGTGGCAGCGACCGCGAACGACAGCGGCCACCACGGGACACCGCCGGACTGCTGGGGCGGGTCCTCGTACGCGGAGGTGGACTCTGACGACCTGTCCGTGGGCGTCGCGTCCGGACTCGGCGTGATCTCGTCACCGAGGTCGCTGCCACCCTCCTCGACCGGTTCCTGCTCGGCTTCGTCGGCAACCTCGTCGCGCAGGTCGGCCTGATCGCGAGCATCCTGCTCGGCGCGGTTGAACCCGTCGTCGGAACCGACCGAGTATCCGGTGGTGAAGCCGTCCTCGTACGCCTGCTGCTGCTTGGCGTCGTCAGGGAACAGGATCGGCGGAGCCGGCGGTTCCGCCGCAGACGCGGTCGTGGTCGCCGAAGCGACCACGACCAGCGCCACGAGGATCGACGCAGCGGCTCGTGCTGCCGTGCTGGCCCAGCGCATCATGCGTCCCTCTCGTCGGGGTGCACAACGACCGTGGGCTGCAGCGGGTTACTCAGCGGCGATCAGTAACGCGGCGGCGGGAGGTCGTCGCGACGACGCCCGCGCTCGGCTGCCTGACCGCTGATGACGAGGCTGGCGACGATGCCGATGAGGCCGGCTGCCATGAGGATGTAGCCGACCATGACCAGATCGACGCCGCTGATGGCGTCCTGGACGGCGAAGGCGAGAATGGCGCCGACGGCCAAGAGGAATACCGATCCACCGATGTACATGTGCTGACCCTTCGTTGGTGACTGTCACCGAGAACCGTAGCCGCAATGTGCCGGTTGTGCCGACGGCTCGCCGTCAGGCCACGACGGCCAGTGCCAGCGGCAGCACCGGTCCGGACCCGTGCCGGCGGAGCTCTCGGGCGGCGACGGTGAGGGTCCACCGGCTGTCGACACGGTCGTCGATCAACAGGATCGGTCGGTCGCCGAGCTCGCTCAGACGCTCGGCAAGGTCCGGCCCGACGCCCAAGGTGCCCCACACGTCGGCGAGCCGGTACACGCTGTTGCCGCCGGACCCATGGCGCGGCCCCTCCCCCAGCAGGTCCAGGGAGCCCAGGTCCTGCAGCTGCCCGATGCGGGCGATGCCGCGCGCCAGCGAGTCGACCAGCAGCGGCCGCGAGCGCGACGCGATGTTGACCACCGCCGCGGGGCGCTCGGCCCAGGTCCAGTCCTTCAACACCTGCACACAGGCACCAAGGAGCGCATCGGTTATCGGTGCATCGGGGGCACCGGCCGCGAAGAGCTCACGCAACGTGCCGCCCCAGCCGAGGTCGGTGAGGCGGGCCACGGCTCGGCCGGTCTCGGCCCGTTCGCCCGGCGGGATCTTGCCCTTGGCGACGGCCGAGCCGGTGGGCCACTGGGCCCGGGGATCGATCTCGACCCCCACCTGGCCCAGCGTGCTGGCGGCCACCTGGCCGGCGGCGTCGTCGATGTCGACGGGGTACCAGGGAGACGTGCAGGTGTCGCATCGCCCGCAGGGCCGGGCGCTCTCGTCGTCGAGGTCGCGCTGCAGCAGCTCCATGCGGCACTCGGTGGTGCGCTGGTACGTGAGCATGGCCTCCTGCTCGGCGGTGCGGGCCGCGGCGATGCGCTCGTACCGTTCGCGATCGTAGGTCCACGGCTGACCCGTCGCGACCCAGCCGCCCTGGACCCGGCGGACGGCCCCGTCGACGTCGAGGACCTTGAGCAGCAGCTCGAGCGGACTGCGCCGGATGTTGACCAGCGCTTCGAGCGCTGGCGTGGAGATGGCGTCGGTGCCTAGCTCGCCGATGACCGCGGCGGCTCGTTCCTGGCTGGGCATCGACGACGTGGCGAAATACGTCCAGATGTCGCGGTCCTCGCGTCCGGGCAGCAGCAGCACGTCGGCATGATCGGTGGCGCGGCCGGCACGGCCGACCTGCTGGTAGTACGCCACCGGCGAGGACGGCGCGCCGAGGTGGATCACGAAGCCGAGATCGGGCTTGTCGAAACCCATCCCCAACGCACTGGTGGCGACCAGTGCTTTCAGCTCGTTGTTCTTCAGACGCTTCTCGAGGTCTTCACGCTCGTCGGTGTCGGTGCGTCCGGTGTAGGAGCGGACGTCGTGTCCGGCTTCGCGCAGCAGGCGGGCCGTGTCGTCGGCGGCCGAGACCGTGAGCGCGTAGATGATGCCGCTGCCCGGCAGGTCGGACAGGTGGCTGATCAGCCACGCGAGGCGGTGCCGGGTGCTGGGCAGGTCGAGCACGCCGAGCCGCAGAGAGTCCCGAGCCAGCGATCCGCGGATCGTCAGCACGTCGGCGTCACCGCCGAGCTGTTCGGCCACGTCGGTGACCACGCGCTGATTGGCAGTGGCGGTGGTGGCCAGCACCGGGAGGTCGGCCGGCAGTGCGGCGACCAGCTCGGCCAGCCGTCGGTAGTCGGGCCGGAAGTCGTGGCCCCAGTCCGAGATGCAGTGCGCCTCGTCGATCACGAGCAGTCCCATGCGTGCCACCAGCGCGGGCAGCTGCTCGTCGCGGAATCGCGGGTTGTTGAGCCGTTCGGGCGAGACCAGCAAAATGTCGACCTCATCGGCGTCGAGCGCGGCCCGCGTCTGCTCCCACTCGTGCGGGTTGGTCGAGTTGATCGCCACCGCCCGCACGCCCGCGCGCTCGGCCGCGGACACCTGGTCGCGCATCAAGGCCAGCAACGGCGAGACGAGCAGAGTCGGCCCCGCGCCGCGCTGACGCAGCAGCAGGGTCGCGATGAAGTAGACGGCCGACTTGCCCCAACCGGTGCGCTGCACGACGAGGGCCCGGCGGTGGTCGTCGACCAAGGCCTGGATGGCCTCGAGCTGGCCGTCGTGGAACACCGCCCCCTCGACCCCTGTGAGGCGCTGCAGGGCGGCGGTGGCATCCACGGTGGTCGAGGTCATGCGGTCATCGTGTCAGCCGAGTCCGACACCACAGCCAGCCGTCGTTGCCACCTGTGGACGGCAGCACGAGGATGAGGCCATGATCGTGTCCTGGCGCCGGCGTGTCGGAGCGCTGGCCCTCGCGGCCATGGTCGGCGGCAGCCTCGCCGGCTGCACCTCGGACGGCGAACAGCCCGCGGTCCTCACGGCGCCGAACCTGACCTGCGGGCAGGACACCGGCTCCGATGACGCGAAGGACGTCGTCGAGCGCGTCGGTGGTCTGGTCACCGAAGACTTCACGGTGAAGTTCGCCACCGGCACCGAGCTGGGCGTGGTGGCCTTGGTCGACCAGAACGCCCCCCGAGCCTTCCAGGTGCTGCGCGACGACTATGGCGTCGTGCTGGTCGCTCTGCAGGAGGCGGACGGCGACCCCGGCACCGTCAGCGGCTTCACCCAGGTCCAGCAGATCGTGGACCGTGAGTGCGGCCCACGGTGAGAGGCGCTTCGGCGGTGGTGGGCGAAGAGGGGCTCGAACCCCCGACCTTCCGGGTGTAAGCCGGACGCTCTGACCAACTGAGCTATTCGCCCTCGGGACTGCCGCAGATTACCGCAGCCCGGCGAAAACATAGAGCGCGGCTGCCAAGGTCTCGGGTCCCTGGCAGCCGCAGCAGGATCATGCAACCAGAACCGCACCTTGGTCCGCAGGGTTTTGACCAAAGATTCAGCGAATATGTGCCAACGCCGCGAGGTGCAGGTCGATGTCTCGGCGTTCACCGGCACCGTGGGCCACCGTCCAGCGCACGATCGAGTCGGCATCGACCAGGAAAGAGCTGCGCGTGGCAGCGCCGATCTCGGGGTCGAAGCACCCGTAGGCACGAGCGATCTCGCCGTGTGGCCAGAAGTCGCTGAGCAGCGTGAAGCCGAGGTCGTCGCGGTCGGAGAAGATT
>JBBSKV010000144.1:0-4911 GCA_038255955.1 Propionibacteriales bacterium | reverse complement strand
GGGCAGCCTCGTCGCGCTGCGGGAGCGTCTGGTCCTCGCCCTCGATGTGACCCGACGTCCAGGCGCCGGGCTTGGTGAAGTCGATGGTGCGCACGGTGCGGCCGGCACGCGGCTTGGTCACGTACGTCGGCACGGTGACCGGCAGCGGATCCCACAGGGCCACGCCCGTGGTGGAGACGCTCGGGACGGCGATGACGATCTGGTCGTCCAAGGCATCGACGGCCAGGGAGGTGGTCTCCATGACGTGCGGACGAGCCGGGTCGACCTCCTCGTACTGACCGGACACGATGATCGTGTCCTCCTCGTCGGCCGCGACGGCTGACGAGCTGTCGGCCGGGCGGGCCCGCGGCTTGGACAGGCCGCGCTCGCCGCGCACCTGGATGCGGCAGGCGAAGAGCCACGCCACGATCAGCACGGCCGGTGCGGTGATGCCCAGCCACGGGACGATCGAGGCGACGGCGAGACCGGTAGTGACGGCGAGCAGTGCGATCAGGGTGAGCAGGGTGCGGCGTCTGCGGCGAGCGGCCAGACGCGCCGCGGGACGGTCGATGGTGTGCGGCGCCGCGGGCTGCTCGGAGGAGGTGGCCGGGGCGCTCGGCGCGATGACGCGACCTGACGTTCCGGCATCGTCCACAGAGGCGTTCTTGCCGGCCTCGTCGTATCGGCGCAGGACGAGCGGAACGAAGTACGCCGCCCATACAGCGACGACGAACGCAATGATCAATCCGCTACTCGCTCCCACGTGCAAAACGGTAGGTCCTGGGCGAGCACTTCTCGGGGAGCAACAGGCGTGTGTCGCTGCCCAATGTGTGACGGATGTGACTCAAGTGGCTCTGATGGCGCGTTTCAGCACGCCGCGCGGGACATCCTCGGCCAAGAGCTGGAACACGCGGTGGTCGCGCCAGCTGCCAGCGATGTGCAGATAGCCGGGGGCGAGCCCGATCTCGGTGAAGCCCAGCTTCGCGACGATGCGCAGGCTGGCTGCGTTCTCCGGACGGATCGCGATCTCGACGCGATGCAGTCCGACGGTCGTGAACAGGTGGTCGCAGACCATGGCGACGCCGATGGGCGTGATGTCGCGGCCAGCGTGACTCTGCGCCACCCAGTAGCCGATGCTTCCCATCCGGGCCGAGCCCCACGTGATGTTGCTGACCGTGACCATGCCGACCATCTCGCCGTCCCACGTGGCCGCGAACGGCATGGACACGCCCTTGCGCGCGCGGCGTCGCATGGCGACGGTCATCGCGACGAACGAGGCCGCCGGCGGGCCCGCCTCGGGCGGCAGGCTGGCGTCCCAGGGACCCAGCCACTGGGCGTTCTCCCGGCGCAGGCGCGCCCAGGTCGCCGCGTCACGGCGACGCAGCGGACGCAGCCCGATCGATCCGTGCTGCAGCTCGACCGGCCAGCCGGGACTCACGACGAGGTTGCGGGGTGGTCTCCGCCCGCCAGCTGATCGACGGCATGGGGCACGAGCTCGGCCAGCACGGCGATGCCGTCACGCACTCCCCCGCTGGATCCTGGCAGCGTGACCACGAGGGTCCGTCCGGAAACCCCGGCGACCCCGCGCGACAACGCCGCCGTGGGAACACCCTGGGCGATGCCGTGGGCGCGGATGGCCTCGGCCACTCCCGGCAACGGCCGGTCGAGCAGCGGCGCGACCTCGTCGGGCGTGCGGTCAGTGGGGTTGATGCCGGTGCCACCCGTGGTGAGCACGACGGAGACCTCGGACCTGATGGCGTCGGCCACCGCCTGTCCGAGCGGCGCGCCATCGGGGACGACCACCGGATCGGGGGTCTCGAATCCCCACTCGCGCAGCGCTGCGACCAGCAGCGGTCCCGTGGTGTCCTCGTAGATCCCGGCGGCCGCGCGGTTCGAGGCCACGACGACGGCGGCGGTCCGGTTCACTCCCGGCTCCAGGTGCCGCTGCGCCCACCTGACTTGGCGATGACCTCGACGTCGGTGATGCGGGCACCCTTGTCGACGGCCTTGACCCTGTCGATCACCGTGAGCGCCGCGACGGTGACCGCCGTCAACGCCTCCATCTCGACCCCGGTGCGATCTGCCGTGCGGACCGTGGCGGTGATCGCGACGGCATCGTCCTGCACCACCAGGTCGACCTCGACGCCGCTGATCGCCAGCGGGTGACACAGCGGCACCAGATCGGGCGTGCGCTTGGCGGCCATGATGCCGGCGATGCGTGCGGTGGCGATCGCATCGCCCTTCGGCACCCCGTCGCCGCGCAACAGCTCGATGACGTCGGTGCTGACCTCGACCCGTCCGCGGGCCGTGGCGGTGCGGGCCGTGACGTCCTTGGCCGTGACGTCGACCATGCGCGCGGCCCCGGACTCGTCGAGGTGGGTGAATCCTTCGGTCATGACGTGCTCGGCATCAGAACGGCCGGTCGAGCACGAGGGTGCGGACCGTGTCGCCCATGTTGAGCGCCGTCTGGTCCTCACCCACGATGATCAGCGCGTTGGCCTGGGCCAGTGCGCCCACCAGGTGCGAGCCGGTGCCTTCGAGCGGGGTGACCTTGGCGCCGCGGTGGGTGACCTCGAAGACGCCCCGCAGGTACTGCCGGACACCGGAGCGGGACTCCACGTCCTGCGCCAGCACGGCGTGCACCATCGGGCGGCGGTACGGCGTGCGACCCATCATGCGGCGGATGGCCGGCAGCACGAAGACCTCGAACGAGACGTAGGCCGACACCGAGTTGCCGGGCAGCGTGATGATCGGGGTCTGCTCGTCGAACACCTTGCCGAAGCCCTGCGGCTTGCCCGGCTGCATCGCGACCTCGACGAAGTCGACCGTGCCGAGGGCCGACAGGGTCTCCTTGACGACGTCGTGATCGCCCTTGCTGATGCCACCACTGGTGACGACCAGGTCGGCGCGCACCAGCTGGTCGGACAGCACGCGGCGGAAGGTCTTGGGGTTGTCGTCGACCGCGCCGACGCGATAGCAGATGGCGCCGGCGCTGCGGATCGCCGCGGCGAGCATGTAGCTGTTGCCGTCGTTGATCGAGTCGTAATCCAGATGGGTGCCCGGCTCGCGCAGCTCGGACCCGGTGGACAGCACCACCACGCGAGGGCGGGGCCGGGCGCGGACGCGCGGCGCTCCCAGCGAGGCGAGCAGGCCGATCTCGCGGGGACCGAGCACCGTGCCGCCGGCGAGGACCTCGTCGCCGGTCTTGACGTCGGTGCCCTGACGTCGGATGCAGGCACCGACCTCGGCCGACTCGGTGATGGCGACCCGGTTGTTGCCGCGGTCGGTGGCCTCGTAGGGCACGACGGCGTCGGCGCCGCGCGGGATCGGTGCGCCGGTCATGATCTTGACGGCGGTGCCGGCGCTGATCGCGAAGGGTTTGGCCGAGCCGGCGGCGATCTCTCCGACGACCGGCAGCACGACGGGCGAGCCCTTGCTGGCCCCGGCGACGTCGTGGGCGCGCACGGCGTACCCGTCCATCGAGGCGTTGTCGAAGCGCGGCAGGTCGATCTCGCTGACGAAGCCATCGTGCAGCGGCAGACCCAGCGACTCCACGAGGGGCTGGTCGTACGCGGTGAGCGGACCGATGCCGCGCAAGATCTTCTCGAGGTGGTCCTCGACGGTCAGGCGACCCTCGGCGATGCTGGCCGGCCGCGGTCGCGCTCGTGGGCCGGTCTGCTCGGGCTTGGCCTCGGGCTCTGGTTCGGGTTCCGGTTCCGAGCCGGACTCCGCTTCCGCCTCAGGCTCCGACGCGGCCTCGTCGGACTCGGTGTCGGCCTCGGGCTCAGGAGCCGGTTCGGGCAGGTCGTCCCACCCAGATGATGCGTCGGGACGATTGGGCGAGCCCTCGTGGGGTGTCGCGTCGTCCGTTCCCATGTCGGTCAGCCTAGCCGTCGCCCAGTCGGGCGCCTGACGCAACGCTCTGCGAGGCGCCGTTGTCGTCCAGCGTCACCGTTCCGCGCACCGCCACGTCGCGTCCGAATCGCCAGTCGCCCTGCACCGTGAGGGCGGACGCATCCACCAGTGACGGCGGCGACGGGATGCGGGCATCGAAGTCGGCGATGGTGGTGAAGAAGCGCCGGTCGAGGTCGATCAGCGGCGGCGCCACCTGGGCCCGAATTCGGTGGTCGTCCCCCACCCCGTAGACGTCCGACCGCAGCAGCAGCAGGTCGTTGGTCGTCTTGACCGGCAGGAACCGCGAGCGGTCGACCTCGATGGCGGTGGCGCCGTCGAAGACCTCGATCGCCGCACCCATCGCCGACTCGATCTGCACGACCTCGGTCGAGGACGGATCGGACGGATCGACGGTCTTGGTGTTGCGGATCAGCGGCAGGCCGAGCACGCCGTCACGTTCGCGCAGCAGGTCTTGCAGGGCGACGAGGTCGAACCAGAGATTGTTGGTGTGGAAGTAGTGGTGCCGCGTCAGGTCACGCGCGGCGTCGGCGTCCTCGGGCGCGGTCTGCGCGGTCTCGCGCAGCACCAGCCGGCCGTCGCTGCGCCGGACCACCAGGTGACCGCCCTTGACGTCGGCGGGCGTGCGCCGGCACACCTCGGCGGCGTAGGGCGCGCCGGTGGCAGCGAACCAGCCCATCATCGCCGGGTCGGGTGCTGCACCGAGATTGTCGGCGTTGGAGACCGTGGCGTACCGATAACCCTGCTCGATCAGGGTCGCGAGCACGCCCGAGACCTCGAGCGCGGTGTACAGATCGCCGTGACCCGGCGGGCACCATTCCAAGGTGGGGTCGGCCGGCCAGTCGACCGGGCTCAGGTCGTCGGCGCGCAGCTTCGGTTCCTGGTTCTGCAGGAAGTCCAGCGGCAGTCCGTCGACCGCGAGGCCCGCGTGCTTGGCCAGGGCCGTCAACGTGTCGTCGCGGGTGCGGAAGCTGTTCATGAAGATGACCGGCATCCGCACGTCCCACTCGGAGCGGACGT
>JBBSKV010000143.1:0-4967 GCA_038255955.1 Propionibacteriales bacterium | reverse complement strand
GGTCGGGTCCCCGTTCGAAGGTGTTGGGGAAGTGGGGGAGGTTCAGGCCTTGCCGAGGATTCGGTTCAGCTTGGTGCTGCAGACCGGGCAGATGCCCTTGGCCATCTTGGTGCCCTTGTCGCTGACGTGAATCTCACCGGTCGCCTCGCGCTTTTCCTTGCACTTGACGCAGTAGAACTCGCCACTCCATGTTTCCGCCATCTTCCGGCCTCCTTGCCGTTCGATCACAGGCCGCTGGGTGTGGTGCCTGTCACGCTCAGCCTACGCTCGCTGAGCGTGAAAACCCGGCAATGAGCCACGAAGCGAGCGACACAATGTCGCACTCGCTTGTCCACTGTTGTGGATAAGTCTGGGGACAAGATGTGGGGATCGCCGTGCACGATGTGGACAAGCCGATCTCGGTAGGCTGCTGGCATGCCACCGGTCGAGATTCGGCGCAGCACCCGACGCAAGCGAACGGTGCGTGCCTACCGCGAGGGCGACACCACGATCGTGCTCGTTCCGGCCCACCTGACCCGGGCGCAGGAGGCCGAGCACGTGCGGGACCTGGTGGAGCGGCTGGATCGTCGCGAGAAGCGGCGGGCCCCGTCGGACGAGGCGCTCATGCAGCGGGCGCATCAGCTGTCCGCCCGGTGGCTCGACGGTCGGGCGGTCCCCTCGTCGGTGCGCTGGGTGACCAACCAGAACGCCCGCTGGGGTTCGTGCACCAGCGTCGACGGCACCATCCGGTTGTCGCACCGTCTGCAGGGCATGCCCGATGACGTCGTGGACTACGTGCTGCTGCACGAGCTGGCCCACCTGATCGAGGCCAACCACAGCAGGCGATTCTGGGCGTTGCTCAGCGAGTTCCCGCACGCGGACCGGGCCAAGGGATTTCTCGAAGGCGTCTCCTGGCAGCAGCGATGAGGTCACGGACGTCCTGATCGGTGGGTTCGGGCGGATCCTGCGCCGAGCACCAGCGCAGGTCGTCGGACTCCTCGCTGATGACGGGTTCGACCCCGTCCGGCGCCACGGCCATGAACTGCACGTCGAGATGGTGCGCAGGCTGCACGGGGCCGCAGAACGGCACCTCGTGGCGCGACAGGAGCAGTGGCACGGGGTCGATCTCGAGGTCCGCGATGCCGGACTCCTCGCGTGCTTCACGCAGTGCGGCACCGGCCAGCGTGGCGTCGTCGGGTTCGCAGTGGCCGCCGGTCTGCAACCAGAGGCCCGCCTTGCGGTGCTTGGTCAGCACCACCCTTTCGCCATCGCGGTCGATGACCACGGCGCTGGAGGTGAGGTGGTCGGGGTGGCACTCCCGGTACATCGCCGACGGGTGCTGCGCCAGGTGTGCCAGGTACTGGACGCGCAGCTGCTCCTGCACCTCGTCGGGCGCGGTCCATGCCGCCAGCACCTGGGTGGCGTCGGCGTGCAGATCACGGGTCACGTCTGCGTGTCGTCCGGCCCGTCCAGGAGGCGACCCAGCTCAGCGTCGAAGTCGTCGCCGGCGTCAGCGGGCTCGTCGTGGGAGAACGCGAGGGGGTCGTCCAGATCGGCAGCCGTCGGCATCAGGTCGGGGTGGGTCCATGGCTTGTCGCGGGCCTCGGCGCCGTGCCGGTCGCGCAGCGCCGCCCACAGGGTGGACGCCTCGCGCAGTCGACGGGGCCGCAGCTCCAGGCCGACCAGGGAGGCGAAGGTCTGCTCGGCAGGTCCACCAGCGGCCCGGCGTCGTCGCGTCGCCTCGGCAAGGGGCACCGCGGCGGGCATGGTCTCGCGGGTGGCCTGCGTGACGACCTCGTCGACCCAGCCCTCGACGAAGGCGAGCAGCGTCTCGAGCCGGTCGAGAGCCTTCTGCTGCTCGGGGGTGCGCTCGGGCTCGAAGAGGCCGCTGTTCATCGCCTCCTGGATCTGCTCGGGTCGCATCGGGTCGATGTGGCTGAGCTTGGACTCGATGCCGGAGACGTCGATGCGGGTGCCCCGGCCGAACTCCTCGATCGCCGTGACCAGGGCTGAGCGCAGCCAGGGGGAGTGGGCGAACAAGCGCTGGTGGGCGCACTCGCGCAGCACGACGTACAGCAGCACGTCGGACTCGCTCTGCTGCAGTCCCTCGCCGAATGCGGCGATGTTGGTCGGCAGCACTGCAGCGACACGGTCGGGGCCCAGCGGCAGTCCGATGTCGGTGACGGACACGACCTCGCCGGCGAGCTCGCCGAGGGCCCGGCCGATCTGCTGGCCGAACATGGCGCCCCCGGCCTGCGTGAGCAGGCCCATGAGGGGACCGGCCATGGCGCGGGCCTCGTCGGGCAGCGCGTCGGACATCGCCTTGACGACGTGGGCCGCGATCGGCTCGACCAGCAGGTTCCAGGTCTCCGACGTCGACTCGACCCACTCGGCGCGGCTCCACGCGGCGGACGTGGTGGCGCCGGCGGGAATCTCGGTGGCCCGGTCCAGCCAGCTCTCGGCCAGTCGGACGGCGTCCGAGACGGCGCCCTGCTGCACGGAGGTGGGCGTCGGATCGGGGCCGGCCGAGGCCAGGGTCTTGCGGGCGACGTCCTTGGCGGCGGTGAAATCGACGCTGCCTTCGTGCGGGGTGAACATCCGCTGCACCTGGCTCATGATCTGGTTCATGTCGACCTGGCCGCCCGACAGCGCACCGAACATCTGCTCGAAGGGTGTGCCCTCGAAGGGGTTCTGCGGCTGCTCGTCGTCATGCTCGGCCATGCGGCCAGCCTAGCGACCAGGGCCTACGATGGGGCGATCATGCCGATCGTTCGCCTCCTCGACATCCGTGACGCCCCGTTGAGCCTCGACGAGGTCTACGACTCCGTGGCAGATCCTTCCGCCGGCGGCACCTGCCTGTTCATCGGCACGGTCCGCGATCACGACGGTGGCGACCAGGTCAGCGACCTCAGCTATTCGTCGCACCCTTCGGCACTGGAACGTCTGCGCGACGTCGCCGAACGCATCGGCGCCGAGGAGGACGTGGTCGCTCTGGCCGCCACCCACCGCATCGGCGACCTCGCCGTGGGAGACCTCGCGGTCGTCGTCGGAGCCTCCGCTGGTCACCGCCCGGCGGCCTTCGCTGCCTGCCGTCGTCTGATCGACGAGCTGAAGCTCGAGGTGCCGGTGTGGAAGCAGCAGACCTTTGCCTCCGGTGACCAGGCCTGGCTCTGACCGAGGACGAGCGAGGCTCGCCCCGCCGCATTCGGCGCCATTCACTAGGATCACCACGTGTCCGATCCTGACCTCCCGAGCGATCCGGACCCCATGGGTCTGAGCCGGACCTATCTGGTGCGCCTGACGGCAGCGCTCAGCCTGATCGTGCTCGTCAGCGTGGCCCTGCTGCTGCCGGTGCCGTACGTGACGCTGAAGCCGGGACCCGCCTACGACACGCTCGGCGACTTCGGCGATCAGCCGATGTTCACCTTCGGTTCGGGCGTGAAGACCTATCCGACGACCGGCGATCTGGACTTCACCACCGTGTCGGTCACCCGCGCCGACTCCCGCATCAGCCTGACCGATGCGATGCAGGCCTACTTCGACAGCGACGTCGCGGTCGTTCCGCGCGCGTTGGTCTATCCCGACGGCAGCACCGCGGCGAACTCGCGTGCAGCTGCCGCCGCGCAGCTGGACGGCTCGAAGGACTCCTCGCGTGTCGCGGCCCTGCGGGCGGCTGGCTACACGGTCCCCGGTCTGCCCGAGGTGGCCGATGTGGCCCCGGACGGCGCGGCCGCCGACGTGCTGAAGAAGGGCGATCTGATCCGAGCGGTCGACGGGACCGCCGTCGACTCATCCTCGGCCGCGGTCGAGGCGGTGGGCTCTCGCGCCCCCGGCGAGAGCGTCTCGTTGGCCATCACTCGTGGATCGACCGAGCGCACCGTCGACGTGATCACCAAGGCCGACCAGTCCGACCCCTCCACCCCGCGCATCGGCATCACGCTCGGCACCACGTACGACTTCCCGATCACCGTTGACAACAACGTCGGCCGCGAGATCGGCGGTCCGAGCGCCGGCTCCATGTTCGCCCTGGCGATCTACGACCGGCTCACCCCCGGATCGCTGACCGGCGGACGCAAGATCGCCGGTACCGGCGAGATCAGCGCCGAGGGCGTAATCGGCCCCATCGGTGGCATCCAGCAGAAGATGGCGGGAGCCGCTGCGGCCGGCGCGACTCTGTTTCTCGTGCCGGACCCCAACTGCGCCGAGGCCATCGAGGGTGACACCAAGGGTCTCCAGCTGGTGCGGGTCGAGACCCTGGACGGTGCCATCGACTCGCTCGAGAAGCTGGCCAAGGACCCGAAAGCGAAGGTGCCCTCGTGCAGCTGATGCCTGACTCACTGGTACGTCGAGCCGCCCTCGAGGTGGAGGCGCACGTGGCCACCGACGGATGGGACCAGCCCGCCCGGTTGTTCGCCCTGGTGCCGACCGTCGACCTGATCGCTCGCGAGCCCGAGCTGGCTTCGCAGGTCGAGGCGACGCCCGGAGGTTTCACCTCCATCGAGCAGGAGCTGCCGGCCGACGGCCGCGAGCTGGAGGACCTGCTGACCGAGATCGGTTGGCCCGAGGCTGTCACGGGGTGCGCCGTGGTGGTGGAGCGGCTGATGCTCCCGCCGGAGGCCGAGGACACGCTGCCCGACGACCCAGAAGAGATGGTGGCCGCAGCCGCCCAGCACCCGGACCGTCGCGAGGTGCGCCTGGTTGCCGCCGTCACCCGTGGGGGCGCAGTGCATTCCGCCGTGCGCGGCCGCACGGCCGATGGCGACGCCGCCGAGCTGCTCGAGGGCCCTGACCTGGTGCCGGGGCTCGTGGCCCAGCTCCGACGGACCTTGGAGCCCTGACGGTTGGCAGAGTGCCATAGAGTCGGAGACACTCTCCCGGGGCAACTGCGGGTCGACGAAGCAGGAGACACGTGAGCGACATCTTCGGCAATGCCCGCCAACGGCAGCCACGCCCACCCAGTGGCGGTGACACGGGGCGCAAGGTCCTGG
>JBBSKV010000142.1:0-4988 GCA_038255955.1 Propionibacteriales bacterium | reverse complement strand
GAACCGCACGCCGCGCAACCAGCTGGCTGCCACGAAGCCGGCCAGGTCGGTGGTGGCTCCGCCGCCGAGCCCGATCACGACGTCCGAGCGGGTGAAGCCACTCTCGCCGAGGACGTGCCAGCACCGGGTCAGCACGTCGGCGGTCTTGGCCGCCTCGCTGTCCGGAACCTCGATCAGCTGGACCTGCAGATCATCCGCGACCAACGACGCGCGCAGATCGTCAGCGCGGTCGGCCATGGTCGGTGGGTGGATGATCGCGACCCGCACGGCCGCGTCGCCGAGAAGGGCTCGCAGCTCGACCTGGACTCCGCGTCCGATGACGACGTCGTAGGGGTGATCGGTGCCGATCGTGATGCGCCGCGTCATCGGGTCACCCCGATCAGGCCGGCGATCTGGTCCGCCACCTGGAGCGCGTCGAGGTCGTCGGTCACGACCGTGTGGCTCGCGACCTCGGTGTACAGCGGCCGGCGGGCGTCCATCAGCGACTTCAGCTGTGAACGCACGTTGCCCAGCAGCAGGGGTCGGCCGGCGCCGAGCCCGACCCGCTTGGAAGCCGCGCTGAGTCCGATGTCGAGGAACACCACCGTGTGCCCGGTCAGGGCGGCGCGGGTCGAGGCGCTCAGGACGGCGCCGCCGCCCAGGGCGAGAACACCGTCGTGCTCGTCCAGTGCTGCGGCGACGGCCTGCTCCTCCAGCGTGCGGAAGTGCTGCTCACCGTGATCGATGAAGATCTCCTGCACTGTCGCGTCCTGGGCAGCCTCGATGTCGCGGTCGGTGTCGCGCACGGCCACCTCCCAGCGGCGGGACAGCTCCTCGGCGACCGTCGTCTTGCCGGCGCCGGGTGGACCCACCAGCACCACCAGCGGCCCACCAGCGGTCACGCGAACCTCAGGTTGGCCAGGTAGGTCTCGACGTTGCGCCGGGTCTCGCCCACCGAGTCGCCGCCGAACTTCTCGCAGATCGCGTCGGCGACCACCAGCGCGACCATGGCCTCGGCCACGATGCCGGCAGCCGGGACGGCGCAGACGTCGGAGCGTTGGTGGTGCGCCGTCGCCTCCTGGCCGGTCTCGACGTCGACGGTGCGCAGCGCGCGGGGAACCGTGGCGATCGGCTTCATCGCAGCGCGGACCCGCAGCTGCTCGCCGGTGGACATGCCGCCCTCGGTGCCGCCGGAACGACCCGACGTGCGGCGGATGCCCTGCTCGGTCGGGACGATCTCGTCGTGGGCGAGCGATCCGCGGGTCCGGGCGAGCTCGAAGCCGTCGCCGACCTCGACGCCCTTGATCGCCTGGATGCCCATGAGTGCTGCGGCCAGACGGCCGTCGAGGCGCCGGTCCCAATGCGTGTAGGAGCCGAGCCCAGGCGGAAGTCCGTCGACGACGACCTCGACGATGCCGCCGAGGGTGTCGCCGTCCTTGTGCGCCTGGTCGATCTCGGCGACCATCGCAACGCTGGTGTCGGGGTCGAAGCAGCGCACCGGGTTGGCGTCCAGTGACTCCACGTCGGCATGGCTGGGGATGACGCCGGCGGGGGCGCTCACGGTGCCGAGCTCCACGACGTGCGAGAGCACCGTGGCCCCGGTGGTCTGGGCGATGAACTGGGCTGCGACCTCGCCCAGGGCGACCCGTGCGGCGGTCTCCCGCGCGCTGGCCCGCTCGAGCACTGGCCGGGCCTCGGTGAAGTCGTACTTCTGCATGCCGGCGAGATCGGCGTGTCCGGGGCGAGGCCGGGTCAGCGGCGCATTGCGCTTCAGCCCGTCCAGCACGTCGGGGTCGACCGGATCGGCCGACATGACCTGGTCCCACTTGGGCCACTCGCTGTTGCCGATCCGCAGGGCCACCGGGCTGCCCATCGACACACCGTGGCGCAGTCCGCCGATGATCTCGAGCTCATCGGCCTCGAAGGCCATCCGCGCGCCCCGGCCGTAGCCGAGCCGGCGACGGGCCAGCGCGGCCTGGATGTCCTTGCTGGTCACCTGCACACCGGCCGGAAGGCCCTCGAGCACGGCCACGAGTGCGGGGCCGTGCGACTCACCTGCGGTCAACCAACGAAGCATGGCACCGATTCTCCCACGCCCCGTGTGCCGCCGGACGCGGACGTCACTGGCTCTGGACGACCCCGCCGAAGGCGGCGCCCAGCACCGCACCGACCAGCATGAACGGTCCGAACGCGAAGCCATCGCGATCGATGACCCGCAGCTTCACCAGGACCGGTGCGACCAGGCCGCCGAGCAGGAATCCGCCGTAGCCGCCGACCGTGGCCTCGGCGAAGCCGAGGGCGCCGAGCGCCAGTCCCAGCGAGGCCGACAGGCGCACGTCGCCGTAGCCGAAGGCGCCGCCGAAGAAGCGGCCCGCGAGCCAGTACATGAACCGGTAGATCAGGTAGAGCACCACGTTGCCGATCAGCGCGTGGATCACGATGTCGCGATCGACCGCCCAGATCGCCGCGACCACGACCAGCACCAGGACCACGAGGTACAGCAGCGAGGTGAGGACGAACGGCAGGTATCGGGTGTGCCAGTCGACGAAGGCCAGCCACGCACCGATGCCACAGACGACCACCCACACCGGCACCAGCTCTGGCGCGTCGATGCGCCCCGCCACCACAGCGGCCCCAACCGCCGCCGGGAGGATGAGCCGCCAGCGGATGCCGGGCAGCTGCGCGACCTGCGCGTACGGGATCTTGTCGGCGTCCGGCTCGGCCGGCTCGGGCAGGCTGGCGATCGCCGCGGGTCCGACGGCGGCGAGGGCGCCGGCAGCCACCGCCGCGACGATGACGAGAAGGAGCGGATCCACGCGTCGACCCTAGTGGCGCCGGCCGCTCGAACCCGGTTGTTTCTCCACCGACGCGCAGGCGCGCTCCGCGCGGGACGCACGATGATGCATCGCCGCCACCCACGGGTCCGAATGCATCCTCATCGGTAGGAGCCCGGTGCACCGACCCCTACGGGCGGCGCGAGAGGTGAGCCAGCGCGGCGTTGCGCAGGATCTGTGGATCGACGTGGTCGCCGGTCATCGCCACCACCTGCAGGGCGGCTTGGTGGGCGAGCAGGTCCAGACCGGACACGACCACTGACCCGGCTGCCTCGGCTGCGCGGGCCAGCGCGGTCGGCCACGGGTCGTAGACCACGTCGAAGACGGCAGCAGCGCCATCCACCCACGAGCCAGCGTTCGTCTCGACGGCGTCCACCGGGATCGTCGAGACCACCAGGTCCACGGGACCCGTTGGCGGGTCGTCCATCGGGTGCACCTCGACCTCGAGGCCGCTGCCCCTGGCGATCGCCACGGTGTCGAACGCGCGGTCAGGATCGCGCACGACCAGCTCGAGACGTCGCAGCCCGATACCGGCGCAGGCGTGGGCCAGCGAGGCGGCTGTGGCACCGGCACCCAGGATCCGAGCCGAGGTCAGCGCGGTGATGCCGCGCTCGGCCAGCGCGTTGACGGCGCCCGGGACGTCGGTGTTGTCGGCTGAGAGCCGATCGTCGTCTCGGACCAGCGTGTTGGCGACCCCGAGCAGCTCGACCACCTCGCTGCGGTGGTGTGCGGCCTCGGCGGCCTCGCGCTTCAGCGGCGCCGTGACCGAGAAGCCGCGCACGTCGTCGCCGAGCGCGCCGAGAAACTCGGCCAGCTCACCGGCCCGGACCTCGACCGCTTCGTACGTCCAGTCCAGGCCCAGCTCTGCGTACGCGGCCCGGTGCATGACCGGCGAGAGGGAATGTGCAACGGGTGAGCCGAGGACGGCACACCTCATCCGCAGACGCCACTCATGGCGGGCCTGCGAATCGAAGAACCGCGCACCACGGGTGTCATCCGCAGACGCCACTCATGGCGGGCCTGCGAATCGAAGAACCGCGCACCACGGGTGTCATCCGCAGACGCCATCTGGAGCGGTCTTGCAGTACTCCTGCAGCTTGGCGACGGCCTTGTTGTGCTCGCCGAAGGTGTCCGAGAAGACGGTCTCGCCGGTCTCGAGATTCACGGCCACGAAGAACAACCAGCTGCCCTTCGCCGGGTTCAGCGCGGCCTCGATCGTCTTCTCTCCCGGCGAACCGATGGGCCCCGGCGGCAGCCCGGCGCTCTGGTAGGTGTTGTAGGCCGATTCGGCGTTGCGCTCGTCCTCGGTCGTGAACACATCGCCCTTGCGACCACTCACGTACGAGACGGTGGAGTCCAGCTGCAGGGGCATGTCTTGATCGAGGCGGTTGTACAGCACCCGCGCGACCTTGGCGTAGTCCTCGTCGGCCTTGGCCTCGTACTCCAGGATGCTGGCGACGGTCAGGATCTCCTCGCCGGTGTACCCGAGCGCCTCGGCCCGGGCCCCGATGTCCAGATCCTTGGCGACCGCCACCGTCTTGCCCACCATCTGCTTGAGCAGCCCGACGGCGGTCTCGCCCGGTTCGACGATGTAGGTCGCCGGATACAGGTACCCCTCAGGATTACCTTGGGCCACGTCAGGAAGATCGATCTCGCCGGCATCATCCAGCGCGGCCTCGAGGTCCTTGGCGGGGATCTCGCTGTTGGCGCTGATGATCTCGACGACCTGATCCACCCGTGCGCCCTCGGGGATCGTGACCTTGCCCTCGACCCGGTTGCCCCGGTCGGCCAGCTCACGCATGGCCCAGTCCGACGACATCTTCATCCGCAGCTGGTAGAACCCCGCCTGGATGGCTTCGAACCGCTCGTCGGTGAGGCTGAGCTGGTAGAACGCCTCGGCGCTCTTGACCACGCCCTCCTTCTTCAGCAGGTTCGCCATCTGCTGGCCCGTGGCACCCTCGGGGATCTCGACGACGACCTTGCCGGTCCCCTGCCCGACGTAGTCCTCGGGACCGTTGAAGTAGTTCTGCACCTTGCCGAAGGCGGTGTAGCCCCCGAACAGCAGCGCGACGAGGACGACGATGATCAGGATGCGGCGTCCCCACGGGGAGCGTGGTGCCTTCTCGGCGCGACGTCGACCTCTCCCGTGGGAGTCGCCCCCACTGGAGCTGCCGT
>JBBSKV010000141.1:0-4999 GCA_038255955.1 Propionibacteriales bacterium | reverse complement strand
CCATGGCGTCAGGCTTGTCGTGGATCGACGTGAACACCACAATCAATTCCTGACAGTCACGCTTGGGGGCACGGCGGGTGAATTTGATGTCGACGTCGCCGACGGTCCGGGTGTGCACGGTTGTCATGGCGAACATCTAACCTCACAGCGAGGCGATCGATCGGCACACCTCAGGACCGGCGCGAGAAGCGCATTCTCGGCGCCCGGTAGCCACCGTCGTCCAGGCCGGCCAGTCGCTCGAACGGGTTGTACGAGGAGTGATCACCGGCAAGGGCGAAGGAGATGGCGACGCAGATTACGTACACCGGCAGCATCACGGGACCCAGGACGAAGGCGTACTGCGTGCAGTGCCGGTCCTCGTGCCGCAGCAGGTCCGGGCGCGCCCGGAGGTGGGCGAGGTCGTGCTTGCTGACGATGACGCTGCCGATGGTGAAGGCGCCGGCCACGGGAAATCTGAACCGGTACCCCGTGGCCAGATAGGTGCCCCGCCCCCGCGACGTCAGGGTGGCGCCGCCGATCCGCGCGACCAGCAGCCCCAGCGCGGTGCTGAGGTTGATCCAGTTCACGACCGTGCGGACCCTGGTCCACCGCGTGTGGGGCAGCGGCGCCTCGTCGTGCGGGCGCCCCGTGCTCATGCCTCGAGGGCCTCGGCCCAGTCGGTCAGCCAGACCGCCACCGCATCGGGTCCGTCGAGCACGACGTCGGCCCGCGCCACGAGGGCGTCCTGCTCGGTCGAGGCCGAGCAGACCAGCAGTCCGCGCATCCCACCGGCCCGCAGGGCGTCGACCGCCTCGAAGGCGGGGATGTCGCCCAGGTCGTCGCCGCCGAACACGACCGTGCGGGCACCAGTCTCCTCGACCAGGGCGCGCAGGGCGTGGCCCTTGTGCGCTCCGGCGAAGCGCAGCTCGAGCACCTGCTTGCCGGGCTCGAGGATCAGACCCACGTCTTTGGCCACCGTCGCCAGTGGCTCCCGGAGCCGGTCGACGAGGTCGTCGGCCATCCCGCGGGTGTGGACCGCCAGTGCGAGGCCCTTGTCCTCGATGAGAGCTCCCTTGGCACCGTGCTGGGCCAGGATGTCGGGCAACCGTTCGGCCAGCCGGTCGATCGTCTCGACCCGCTCGGACCCGATGGCGTCGCCGGACCTGGCATCCCAGCGCTCTGCCCCGTACTGACCAAAGATGATCAGCCCGTCGAGGCCGTCGACCGAGGCGAAGCCGCCCAGGTCGAGGGCCTGGGTGACCGGTCGTCCGGTGATGATGGCCACGGTTCCCAGCACGCGGCCGAGTCGACCAAGAGCCAGGACGGCATCTGGATGCGCGAAGGCCTGGGTGGGGTCGTCGACGATGTGAGCGAGCGTGCCGTCGAAGTCGAGGGCCAGCAGGGTGCCGGCAGGATCATCGACCGGCGGTGCAGCGAGGATGCCGGGCATGGTCACTATTGTTGCGGTCCCGACAAGATGATCGTCAAGCGGTCCATGCGCATCGGGACGATGCTGGGGAGCACCCGGGCGACGCCGATGTCGGCCGCGAGCAGCGCGGCCTGGTCCTGCAGGCCTCCGGGGTAGTAGACGGTGTTGGCCTCGATCTCGCCGCGCCAGTTGCCGACGCTCGCGACTGTCCAACCGGCTGCGGAGATCCTGCCGGAATAGGACCTGGCCAGGTTCTTGATGCCGGTGTTGTTCAGCACCGCCACGGTGGACTCGCGCTGCACAGCAGGTTCAGTCGGCGTGGGTGTCGGGGTCGGCGTGGGCGTGGGGGTGGTGGCCGACGGGGTGGGCGTGGTCTCCACCGGAGTGGCCGGGACGGACCGGCTCGGGGTGGCAGTGGCCTGCACGTCGTCGGCCGAGGCCGGGGCGGGATCCACGAGCATGACGCCCAGCCAGCCCGCCGCTCCCACGCACGCCACGACGCTGGCGACGATGAACCAGGCGGCCGGGACGGCCACCTTGTCCTTCGGGGTCTTGCGGTGCGCGACCACGAGCGGTCAGACGTCGAAGCCGAGGCGACGCGCCGAGCGGCTGCGCTGGCGTTCGGCGCGCAGGCGCCGCAGTCGCTTGACCAGCAGCGGATCGAAGGCCAGCGAGTCCTCGCGATCGATCAACGCGTTCAGCACCTGGTAGTAGCGTGTCGTGGACATGTCGAACTTCTCGCGGATGGCTTGTTCCTTGGTTCCGGTGTACTGCCACCAGACCCGCTCGAGGGCCAGGATCTCGCGATCTCGATCCGTCAGCGTTGGGGACAGTCCGACGCCGGGCCGACCCGACATCTCCGCAGCGCTCATGGCCGGGAGTCTACGACATGAACTACACCCGTGTCATTTGCCATGATGTATTCGTGAACATGCGTGTCGCGCCAACCGTCCGCTGGGGCATCCTGGCGACCGGCCAGATCGCCGAGTCATTTGCCGACGACCTGAGGCTGGTCCCCGGCCACGTGCTGACGGCGGTGGGATCGCGCGACCTGGCGTCGGCGCAGGCCTTCGCCGACGAGCACGAGGATCCGCGGGCGCACGGCTCCTACGACGAGCTGGCTCGCGACCCGGACGTCGACGTCGTCTACGTCGCCACGCCGCACGGGCGTCACGTGCAGGACGTGATGACCTGCCTGGAGGCCGGCAAGGCCGTGCTGTGCGAGAAGGCGCTGACGATGAATGCCACAGACGCCGCGATGCTGGTGGCCGAGGCCCGCCGGCGCGGCCTGTTCTTCGCCGAGGCCATGTGGATGCGGACCAATCCGGCCGTTCGCCAGGCGCGCGAGATGGTCCGGTCGGGCGCCTGCGGAACGATCGGGATGCTGCACGCCGATCTGGGATTCGTGGCACGGACCGACAAGCAGCGGCTGTGGGATCCCGCGCTCGGCGCGAGCGCCCTGCTCGACATCGGCATCTACCCGCTGACCTTCGCCCACCTGATGCTCGGCGAGCCCACGGCGATCACGGCCGCCGGCACCCTGTCGGACGCCGGCATCGACATCGCGGGCGGCGCCACCCTCACCTATGCCTCCGGCGCCGTCGCCACGATCGGCTGGAGCCAGGTCGCGTGGACCGCTGACCGCGCTTCGGTGGCCGGCGACGGCGGCCGCATCGACGTGCCGGCCCGCTTCCACCATCCGGACGAGTTCACCTACGCCTACGGCGAATCCGTCCGGACCGTCTCGGCACCGCGCACCGGTCGGGGCTACGTCCACGAGATCGAGGAGGTCGGCCGCTGCCTGCAGCAGGGCTTGACCGAGTCCGAGCTCCTCCCCCTGGACGAGACGGTCGCGATCATGGGCCAGATCGACCAGATCCTCGCGCAGCTCGGTGTAGCCCGGCGCTAGCGGGGCTAGGGTGGGTCCATGGCCGTCGGCACCGCAGACTTCGTGGTGATCGCCAACCGCCTGCCCGTGGATCGCATCACCGCTCCAGATGGCGAGACCTTGTGGCGCAAGTCCCCCGGCGGGCTGGTCACCGCCCTCGAACCGGTGATGCGCCGTAACGGCGGAGCCTGGATCGGCTGGCACGGCGCAGCCGACGAGAAGCTCAAGCCGTTCGACCACGACGGCCTCAAGCTGGTCCCGGTGCACCTGACCGAGCAGGAGGTCGCCGAGTACTACGAAGGCTTCTCCAACGCCACCCTCTGGCCGCTGTACCACGACGTCGTGGTGGCCCCGGAGTATCACCGCGAGTGGTGGGACTCCTACGTGAAGGTCAACCAGCGCTTCGCCGAGAAGGCCGCCCGCGTCGCGCGCAAGAACGCGGTCGTGTGGGTACAGGACTATCAGCTGCAGCTGGTGCCGAGCATGCTGCGCAAGCTGCGCCCCGATCTGCGGATCGGCTTCTTTCTGCACATCCCCTTCCCTCCCACCGAGCTCTTCCAGCAGCTTCCGTGGCGGCGCGAGATCCTCGAGGGCCTGCTCGGCGCCGACCTCGTCGGATTCCAGATGCCCGGCGCCGCCCAGAACTTCGTGCGTCTGGTGCGTCAGCGCGTCGGCTACAAGACGCACCGCGATCTGGTCTACCTGCCGGACGGGCGCACCGTGATGGCCCGCGCCTACCCGATCTCGATCGACGCCGGCGGCTTCGAGGAGCTGGCCCGCACCCCCAACGTGCTCGCCCGTGCCGCCGAGATCCGCGAGAGCCTGGGCAACCCCACCACCGTCATCCTGGGCATCGACCGGCTCGACTACACCAAGGGCCTGCGGCAGCGGTTGCGGGCGTTCGGCGAGCTGATCGCCGATGGTTCGCTGCACGTCGACGATGCGGTGTTCGTGCAGGTCGCGACGCCATCGCGCGAGCGCGTGCAGCAGTACAAGATCCTGCGCGACGACATCAACCGGCTGGTCGGTCGCATCAATGGCGACGTCGGGCGCATCGGCCACCAACCCATCCAGTACCTGCACGCGTCCTACCCCCGCGAGGAGATGGCGGCGTTGTACCGGGCCGCCGACGTCATGGTCGTCACGCCGTTGCGTGATGGCATGAACCTCGTGGCCAAGGAGTACGTGGCCTGCCGCTACGACAACCGCGGCGCCCTGGTCCTCAGCGAGTTCGCCGGTGCGGCCTCGGAGCTGAAGTCGGCCTATCAGGTCAATCCGCACGACATCAACGGGTTGAAGGCCAAGCTGCTCGAAGCCGTGCAGGCCGGTCCGCGCGAGGACGCCCGCCGCATGAAGGCCATGCGCAAGCAGGTCATGGAGAACGACATCGAGGTGTGGGCTGCGAACTTCCTGCGCGAGCTGAGCAACGGTCCCGGCGCCCACGAGATGACGCTGCGCCCCACTGACGACTGACACCTGCGGACCCCCTCCACGGTGTAGAACTACGGCATGCCTGACACGCTCTCTCCCGGCGTCCGCCGTGGCTATGCCCTCGGCAGCGTCGCGACGGGAACCTTCGGCACGGTCCCCGGCCTGCTCCTGCTGCCCTACCTGACCGACACCCTCGGCATCACGGCGCTGGTCGCCGGGCTGATCGTCTTCGCACCCAAGGCGTGGGACGTCGTGCTCAACCCGATCAGTGG
>JBBSKV010000140.1:0-5015 GCA_038255955.1 Propionibacteriales bacterium | reverse complement strand
GTCCATCGACAGGACGTGCTGGCCGAAGCTGCCGTCGACGTGGTGATTCTTGCCGTGCACGTCGGCCGCGATGGCACCGCCCACCGTCACCTGGCGGGTTCCGGGCAGCACCGGGATCCACAGCCCGTGGGGCACGACGCGTCGCAGCAGGGAATCGAGGCTGACCCCGGTCTGGACGCGAACCGAGGGGCCGGCCGCGTCGAGCTCGAGGATGCGATCCATGGCCGTGAGATCGATGACGGTGCCGCCGGCGTTCTGCGCAGGATCGCCATAGCTGCGGCCGAGCCCGCGGGCGACCACCCCGCGGGGGCCGACGGAGCCGAGGACGGCCCGCAACGCCTCGATGTCGGTGGGGCGCTCGATCGAGGCCCAC
The DNA here is from genome assembly GCA_038255955.1 of Propionibacteriales bacterium. Classification (GTDB taxonomy): domain Bacteria; phylum Actinomycetota; class Actinomycetes; order Propionibacteriales; family Nocardioidaceae; genus Aeromicrobium. The sequence continues at coordinate 4,642 of JBBSKV010000140.1, read as the reverse complement.
GACGGTGCGGTCAGGCCCCAGCCCGTCAGGCGTTCGCGGCTCATCGGGCGTAGACCCCGATCGCGAAGACGACCATCCACACGCCCACGAGCCCCAGCAGCACCGGATCGCGCAGCACGGCATCCTCGGGCTCTCCGGCGACACCGCGGTCGATGTCGACGGCGTACCGCATCAGTCCCAGCACGAACGGGGCGATCGAGATCGCCTGCCAGTTGACGCCCTTGTCGCTGGCGGAGATCTCGAAGGCCCACAGGCTGTAGGCCGTGACCGCCACGGAGGCGGCAAGTCCCCACACGAATCGCAGGTAGGACTCGGAGTACTCCTGCAGCGACGCCCGGGTGCCAGCGGCGCTACCGACCGATCGCAGCTCGCTGTAGCGCTTTCCGGCCACCATGAACAGGGATCCGAACGACGCGACCAGCAGGAACCACTGCGACAGCGGGACGTCCGCGGCGACGCCGCCGGCGATGGCGCGCAGCAGGAAGCCCGCTGCGACGATGGCCAGATCGATCACGGGCTGGTTCTTGAGCCACCGGGCGTACCCGACCTGGATCACCAGGTAGACCGTGAGCGTCGCCCCGAGCTCCGGGTCGGTCACATAGCCGAGCGCGAGGCTTGCCGCGGCCAGCAGAAGGGACGTGACGAGAGCGGGCGCGGCGCCGACCTCGCCGGCGGCGATCGGCCGATACCGCTTGCGGGGATGCAGTCGATCGGCCTCGACGTCGATCACGTCGTTCAGCAGGTACACCGCGGCCGAGGCGAGGGTGAAGGCGACGAAGGCGATGACGACCACGCCGAGGACCGATCCCTCATCGATGACGCCAGCCGCGAGCGGCGCAGCCAGCACGAGAAGGTTCTTGCTCCACTGCCGAGGTCGAGCGGCGCGCACGAGAGCACGGGTCGTGCCGAGGGGAGTGGTCATGGTGGGCTCAGCCTAAGTGGTGGAAGGACCACGGTTTCGGCGTGTGCTGAGTCGGCGATGACCCCGGGCAACTGATAGAGTGGGACCGTCTTGAGGGAGGACATCACGTGAACAATGCTCTGACGGATCTGCTGGCCATGCTGCTGGCGTTCTTTTTGGCCGCTGGAACCGCCTATGGCGTCGTCCAGTCGCAGCAGAACTCCGGTGAGAAGGCCGTGACCACTCAGGTCAGCTACGGCAACTAGCCGCCGCACCACTCACTTCTCGACTCGAGGGACGGACCGCATGGTTCGTCCCTCGAGTCATGCCCGGCCCAGCTCACGCTCGGCGGCGCGGCTGCTCGAGACCCACTGACTCGATGATTCGGGCGAACGCCTGCTGCGATGACGCCCAGTTGTAGTGGTCCGCCTTCTCGTGCGCGCCCAGGCCCATCAGTGCGCGCCACTCGGCGTCGTCGATCAGCCGCCCGATCTCGGCGGTGAGCTCGTGCGGGTGGTCGACCAGGATGCCGGTCTGCCGGTGATCGATCGACTCGGCGGTGCCGCCCGCCGAGGCGTACGCGACCGTGGGGACGTCATGGTGCCCGGCCTCCCCGATGACCAGTCCCCAGCCCTCCTTGATCGAGGGCAGGGCCATGACCCACGAGCGGGCCAGCAGGCGGTGCTTGGCGTGGGCATCGACGAAGCCGTGGAACTCGACCCGATCCAGCACACCGCGCCGAGCCGCGTGCTGCACCAGCTCGTCGTGCCACCAGCCGTCGCCGACGATGTCGAGTGCCAGGTCCGGGTGCCGCTGCGAGAGCTCGGCGACGGCATCGATGGCGTGCTCGACCTGCTTGTGCGGCACCAGGCGGCCCAGCACGATCAGGCGCGGCGTCGCCGAGCGCAGCTCCGGCACCGACGGGGTGGGCTCGGTGCCGTTGTGGACGACGGCGATGCGCTCGCGGTCGACACCCAGCTCGGTGAGCTCCTGGCGGGTGGACTCGGACACGGCGACGTACTGGCTTCGGCGGTACAGGCGCGGTGAGAGAGCGTGCTCGATCCACCATCCGATGCGCCCGACCAGGCCGGGATACACGACGGGCCACTGCTCGCGGTGCACGTGGTGCACCAGCACCACCACCGGCTTGCGGGTCGCCCATCGGGTGAAGAACGGCAGCCCGTTCTGAACGTCGACGACGACGTCGACCCGACCGTAGCGCCGAGTGAGCAGTCGTAGGAAGGTGTGCGCGTACACGCTGAGCTTGCGGCCGTGGCGAGAGAATCGCACCCCATCGACCACCTCGTGGGCAGGGGCGGCGTCGTGGCTGGCGCAGGCGATCGTGACCTGGTGACCTCGGTCGACCAGACCGCGCGCCACGGTCTCGACGTAGCGCTCTGATCCGCCGCCCTCGGGGTTTCGGGTGTCGCGCCAGTTGCAGAACAAGATGTGCATCGTGTGTGTGCCGAGCAACCCGACGGCCTCCCTCGCTCACGCTCTTGCGAGCGTGACCGCATCCCTCAATGCGATCGTCGGATCGTATCAGTGGCCCGGACCCTTGCTCAGGTATCGTGCACGGGTGCCCGAGCCGTCCTCGCGCCCCACGCTGCGGCGTTCGTGGCGCCTCTTCCGTGCGTTCGGGGTGGAGCAGTCGGATCCAGACCACTTCTACGGGACGCTGGCTCGGGATTCGGCCCACCAGGTCGGCACGTTCGCCGATCTCGACGGCGCCTGGCTGCTCGACGTCGGGGGCGGGCCGGGGTACTTCGCACAGGCCTTCCGCGCTGCTGGAGCCCGATACACACCTCTCGACGCTGATCTCGGCGAGCTGTCCGGTCTCGGCGACCCCGAACCGGGAACCGTGCTGGGCAGCGGGATGCAGCTGCCGTTCGCCGACGCGAGCTTCGACGTCGCGTACTCGTCCAACGTTCTCGAGCACGTCCCGGATCCGTGGGTCATGGCCGACGACATGGTGCGGGTGACCCGCCCCGGAGGTCTGATCTTCATCTCGTACACGCTGTGGTGGGGGCCGTGGGGTGGTCACGAGACGGCGCCGTGGCACCTGCTCGGTGGTACTCGGGCCGCCGACCGGTACGCCCGACGGCTCGGTCACCGACCCAAGAACGACTTCGGCACGTCGCTGTTCGCCGTGACCGCCGCTGCTGGGCTGCGCTGGGCGAGGTCGCACCCGGACGTCGAGGTCGTCAGGTGCCTGCCGCGGTACCTGCCGCGATGGGCGTGGTGGGTGCTCCGGGTCCCGGCGCTGCGTGAAGTCGTGACCTGGAACCTCGCCCTGGTGCTGAGGCGTCGATGACCGGCACCGTCCACCGCTGGCGGCTGGTCGCCGTGTCGATGGCGCTGGTGGCCCTGGCCTTCGTGCAGGACCCGGGACGACTCGTCAACGACACCAAGGCCGATCTGGTCATCGACCCGGGGGCCTTCCTCGCGCGGGCGCTGCAGCTGTGGGACCCGAACGGCAGCTTCGGTCAGGTGCAGAACCAGGCCTACGGCTACCTGTTCCCGATGGGACCGTTCTTCTGGATCGGTGATCTCCTCGCGGTGCCGGGCTGGGTCCTGCAGCGGGGGTGGTGGGCGTTGATCCTGGTCGTCGCCTTCCTCGGGATCGTGAAGCTCTGCGCGGTGCTCGACGTTGGTTCGCCCACCGCGCGCATCATCGGTGGCATCGCCTACGCGTTGTCCCCGCGGATGCTGACCGTCATCGGACCCAGCTCGATCGAGATCTGGCCTGCGGCGGTCGCCCCGTGGGTGCTGGTGCCGCTCGTGATCGGTCTGCGGCGGGGCGATCCGCGCCGGTGGGCCGTGCTGAGCGCACTCGCCGTGGCAGCCGTCGGCGGGGTCAACGCGGTGGCGACCGCGGCCGTCCTTCCGCTCGGGGTGCTGCTGCTCCTGCTGGCCGATCCCGGCCCGCGCCGCCGAGCACTGCTGCGATGGTGGCCGCTGGCGACGATCGCCGCGACGGCATGGTGGACCATCCCGCTGGTCCTGCTGGGGCGGTACAGCCCACCGTTCCTGGACTACATCGAGAGCGCCTCGACGACGACCTTCGCGGCCACCGCCTTCGACGCCCTGCGCGGGACCACCAACTGGCTGCCGTACCTGGACTCGACCCAGAACGCTGGCTTTCGCCTGATCGCGGTCGCCGTGGTGATCGTGAACTCGGTCGTCGTGGTCGTGCTGGGCACCTGGGGTCTGGCGCGGCGCGATCACCCGGCGCGCACCTGGCTCGTGGCCGGTCTGGTCACCGGACTGGTGCTCGTCACGCTCGGGCACGTGGGGAGCGGGGGCTGGGGGGCCGCGGGCTGGCAGTCGCTGCTCGACGGTGTGCTGTCCCCGTTGCGCAACACGCACAAGTTCGACCTGATCGTCCGACTGCCTCTGGTGCTGGGTCTGGTGCATCTGGTCACGGTCCTCACCCGGACCGGCGTGGAGACTCGTCGCAAGGCCGGTGCTGTGGTTCTCACGGTGGCGGCCCTGCTGGGTGCGACGGCCCCGGCGTGGACGGCGGACCTGGCCCGCAGCGGGTCGTACGAGAACGTGCCCGGGTACTGGACCGACGCGGTCGGCTGGCTCTCCACCCGAGCGGAGGACCAGAACACGCTGCTGCTGCCCGGCAGCGCGTTCGGTGACTACCTGTGGGGTCGACCGCGCGACGAGGTCATCCAGGCGCTGGGCACGACACCGTGGTCCGTGCGCAACGCCGTGCCGCTCACGCCGCCCGGC
>JBBSKV010000139.1:0-5046 GCA_038255955.1 Propionibacteriales bacterium | reverse complement strand
TGGGCACCGACGCCGGTGAGGTAGTAGAAGCGGGCGCCGCTGACCTTGGCGCCACGCTCGGTGTCGATGGCACCGAGCATCTCGCCGAGCTCGAGGTGATCGCGGGGCTTGAAGCCCTCGGCTGCGAAGTCGCGCGGCGTGCCGACGGTGTCGAGCACCACGAAGTCGTCCTCGCCACCTGCGGGCGCCTCGGGCGAGGCGAGGTTCGGCAGCTGCTTGAGCAGCTGGTCGAACTCGGCGGCGGCGGCCCCCTGCTCGGCCTCGGCCTGCTTCACCCGGGCGCTGAGCTCCTTGGTCTGCGCCAGCAACGCCTGCTTCTGATCGCCCTGGGCCTTCGGGATCAGCGCGCCGAGCTGCTTCTGCTCCGACCGCAGGGCCTCGAAGGCCACGATCGAGGAGCGTCGCTGCTCGTCGCGGGTCACCAGCTGGTCGACGATCTCCTCCGGAGCGCCGCGTCGTCGTTGAGCGGCGCGGATCAGGTCGGGGTCGTCACGCAGGAGCCGGGCATCAATCACGCTTCCACCCTATCGTCGCAGCCCCCGGCACCAGCCTGTTGAGTCCATTACCCTTGATCGACTCGCCGCAGCGGCGAGTCCAGAAAGGGAGCCCCGTGCCGTTCGACCTGCGCCGCGCCACGCCCGCGCGGCCTGCCGTGCTCCTGTGGGTGCTGGGCGCGCTGGCCGCCGTCTTCGCTCTCCTGGCCGTCTTCGCCCTGACCCAGTGGTGGCCCGTCGGCCCGATCGACCGGGAAGTCGCCAAGGAGGCGTTCGACTTCAGCGCGGATCGCCCCCGATTCGTCGACCTGCTCAACACCGCCGCCGTCGCGTTCAGCACCATTGGCTGCATCGTCGGACTGGCGGGCTTCCTCGCCCACGCGCTGTGGAAGCGCGAGCGCCGCATCGCCATCTGGATCGTGGCCAGCGGCACCGCGGCCCTGGCTGGCAACGCGCTGATCAAGCTGGTGTTCCGCCGGGACCGACCCACCACCGTCGGCACCCTCAACGACATCGGCGGCTTCTCGTTCCCCAGCGGCCATGCTGCCGGCGCGGGCATGTTCTTCACGGTCGCCATCCTGGTCACCATCGTGCTGACCGGACGTGGCTGGCGCCGCCGGATCCTGATCGCGATCTTCTCTGTTCTCGGCGTGTTCGTCGCGGCCAGCCGCGTGCTGCTCGGGGTGCACTGGACGTCCGACGTCGCCGCTGGTCTGGTGTTCGGCGTGGGCGTCACCCTCGGCCTGTGGGTGCTGATCGTCTCCGACACGGTCCGCTTCCCCACCGAGCTCGCCATGCTCACCGGTGCCGGCACCAAGCAGGTGGCGGTCGTGCTCAACCCCATCAAGGTCGGCGACATCGCCGACTTCAAGGCACGCACCGCGACGGTGGCTGCGGCAGCCGGATGGAGCGAGCCGATGTGGTTCGAGACCACGGTCGAGGACATCGGTCACGGGCAGGCGGCCGAGGCCCTGCGCTCGGGGGTCGACCTGATCGTGGCCGCCGGCGGCGACGGCACCGTCCGCGCCGTCTGCGAGGAGGCCGCCCAGACCGGCATCGCGGTCGGCATCCTGCCGCACGGCACCGGCAATCTGCTGGCCCGCAACCTGGGCATCCCCCTCAACACCCGCGACGCCCTCGACGTCGTCTTCGACGGCCAGGACAAGGCGATCGACCTGGGCAACTACCGCACCGACTCCGGGATCGACACGTCATTTTTGGTGATGGCCGGCCTCGGGATGGACGCAGCGATCATGACCGGTGTGAACGACCAGCTCAAGGAGAAGGTCGGCTGGCTGGCCTACTTCGTCTCCGGCGTGAAGTCGGCGCGGTATCCGGCCATGAAGGTGCAGATCGCGGTCGACGACGGCGAGTTCAAGAAGTTCCGCGCCCGGACCGTCGTCGTCGGCAACGTCGGCTTCCTGCAGGGCGGCATCCCGTTGCTGCCCGACGCCGAGATCGACGACGGTCAGCTCGACGTGGTGGTCCTGGCGCCGAAGCGGTTCCTCGGCTGGCTCGCCATCATCGTGCGGGTGCTCGGTCGCCAGAAGCGCACCAACGACAAGCTCGACCGACTCACGGGCCGCAAGGTCGTCATCAAGGCGGAGCGACCCGTGCCGATGCAGCTCGACGGCGACGCCGTGGGCGAGGGCAAGGAGATCCACGCCGAGGTCCGCCCCGGTGTCCTGCTGGTCCGGGTGCCGCTGGCGCCCGTCACCACGACCCCCACGCGCTGGTAGACGGTTGAAGCACGGTGGTTCTTGGGTTCCCGCTGAGCCTGACGTTCTAACGAGAATCGCCAGCGCGTCGCCGTCGGAACGTCAGGGTCAGCGAGAGCTGGCGGCGTAGGCGTCGATCTCGGCCAGGATCTGGGTCATCAGGGCTCGATCGGCGAACGAGGCGCGCACCGCGGCCCGGGACAGGTCGGCCACGCCTGACTCGTCGAGACCGAGCAGGTCGGCAGCGACCTGGTACTCCCGGTTCAAGGTGGTGCCGAACATCGGCGGATCGTCGGAGTTGATCGTCACCGGGACGCCGGCGGCCACGAGCGTGGCCAGCGGGTGCTCCTCCAGCGACGGCACGGACCGTGTGCAGACGTTGGACGTCGGCGAGATCTCCAGGACGACGTGCTCGTCGGCGAGCCGCTGCATCAGATCGGGATCCTGCGCCGCGGTGATGCCGTGGCCGATCCGCTCGGCGCCGAGCAGGTCGAGTGCGTCGACGATCGTCTGCGGTCCGGTGGACTCACCGGCGTGCGGCAGGCTGTGCAGGCCGGCAGCGCGCGCCGCATCGAAGTGCGGCTTGAACTGCGGACGCGGCACGCCGACCTCAGGTCCGCCCAGCCCGAAGCCGATCAGGCCGTCGGGCTGCAGGCGGGTGGCGACGTCGAGGGTGACGTCGGCGGCGGGGAGCCCCGACTCCCCCGGGATGTCGAAGATCCAGCGCATCGTGAGACCGAAGTCGGCCTCGGCCCGACGGCGCGCGTCCTCCAGCGTCTCGACGTAGGCCTCGGCGCTGATGCCGACGGCCATCGACGTGTAGGGCGTGCAGGTCAGCTCGACGTACCGGACGTTCTGCGCGGCCAGGTCGCGAGCGACGTCGTGGGTCAGGGTCCACAGGTCCTCAGGCGTCCGGAGCAGATCGACGGTGGCGAGGTAGACCTCGATGAAGTGTCCGAAGTCCGTGAACGTGAAGAACTCGGCCAGCGCGGCCGGATCCGTGGGCACGTTGGTGCTGTCCGCGTGGCGCTCGGCCAACGTGGCGACGGTGTCCATCGACGCCGAGCCCACGTGGTGGACGTGCAGCTCGGCCTTGGGCATTCCGGCAATGAATTCAGTCAGATCAGTCACGGCGTCGAGTCTTCCATGTCCAGGGAGCAGGGATCATCCAGTCCGATGACTCGGAAAGTCCTGACGCGCGACTCGCCGAGACCGTACTACGCTGCTGCGGTGAATGGCCTGGCTACGCGCATTCGATCTTCTGCTGCCGGGGCGGCAGCTGCGGCCGACAGAATCGTCACGCCGGAGCGACTGTTCATCTACCCGCTGGCCGTGCTCGTGGCGAGCCTGCTGGTGATGGGGGCCGCGATCGGATTCGGCGACCTGCCCAACGTCGCAGGCGGCCAGATCGTGCTCCCTGACTTCCTGGCGCACTGGACCGGCGGCCGCATGCTGCTGGACGGGAGCACGGGCGCGCTGTACGACCCGACAGCCCAGAGGGTGGTCCAGGCGAACGAGGTGGGTGAAGGAACCCTCGCGTGGTTCGTCTCGCCACCCTTCTCGGTCTACCTCTACGCGCCGTTCGCCCTGTTGGACTATGGGGTGGCGGCCATCGCTTGGACCGTGTTCTCCATGGGCTGCCTGGTCGTGGCCGGCTTCCTGGTGCGCCCGTTCGCCCCCCGACTGTTTCGCGATCACACAGCAGTCGTCGTGCTCGTCCTCTTGGCCACGCAGCCCGTCTTCGAGCTCATCGGGTCCGGTCAGGACACGGGGGTCACCGTCCTGCTGTGGGTGGGTGGAATCCGATTGCTGCTCGCGGGCCACCAGGTGGCTGGCGGCGCGGTCCTTGCCCTCGGGCTGTTCAAGCCTCAGCTGTTCATCGTCGTTCCCCTCGTGCTCATCGCGCAACGTCGCTGGCGGGCGCTGGCCGCCTGGTTCGCGACCGCTGCCGGGCTGGGTCTGCTGTCCGTCCAGGCTGTCGGCATCAACGGGGTGGTCGACTGGGTCCAGGTGTTGTCCTCGGACACGTTCGACACGACCATTCGCACGGCTCAGGCATGGAAGATGCAGTCGCTGCCTGCGTTCGCATCGAGCCTGGGATTTCCGGCACGGGTCGGCAGCATCATCGCAGTCCTGGCCGTCCTGGTCTTCATCCGACAGCTGTGGCGCGCCCGCCGACTCGGCGTGGCCGAGCTACCGATGTGGATGCTCGCGATCGCCGCGACGGTCGTCTTCTCCCCCCACCTGTTCGTCTACGACCTCGTCCTCGCGCTCGTCCCGATGCTGTGGCTCGTCGAGCACGTCAACACTCGCACCGTGAGGCTGACCTGCGTCGCCCTGTTTCTGCTCACCTGGACCAGTCCCGCTCGGCACTTCGTCGGCGGGCCGCTGGATGTTGCGTGGTCCGCGATACCTCTGACGATCGTGTGGATCGTCCTCGCGCGGTCGATCGGCGTGGCCAGCGGTGTGCATGCATCATCGTCGGTGGGCCCAGCCCGCTCACGTGACGGATCCTGATGCGTTCGACCCACCTCCGGGTCGAAAAGCATCATCGTGGGGCAGGAACGTCCGCCTAGGTTGACCTGGTCGGCGGGGTTGTGGACATCGAGGAAGTACGAAAGTGGACTGTCTGACCCATGTTCTAGGTTGGATATATGCAGCAATCGCAGGCAGATCCGGAAATGCAGCTCACTGCTGCAGCCCGGGCTCGCGCGTGTGCGGAACAGGTTGAGTGGGCCGAGCTGCTCGCCTACTCCGACCGGCTGGTTGCCGGGTATTCGCAGATCGGTGAGTACTTCAAGCGGCAAGCCAAGCTGCGGTCGATCGCCCTGGAG
>JBBSKV010000138.1:0-5056 GCA_038255955.1 Propionibacteriales bacterium | reverse complement strand
TGGCGCACCGCGCGATGTCCAGCTCCTGCATGGCCCGCGAGTTCGAACCGTAGTAGTTCGACGGCGGAGCGGCGATGGAGACGTCGACGCCGGCCTTGACGTAGGACGTGAAGTCGTCGGCCCGGCTCGATTCGATGAAGTCGCTGGGCTTGCGGATCTTGCCCCGGATGAAGCCGTAGCTGAAGTCGGCGTTGAAGTCCTCGTACCGGCTGACAGAGATTCCGGCGGCGTCGCGGCTGTAACGCGGTGCACCCCAGTAGTCGTCGTCGTAGCCCCGCCACCACCACGACCGGCGCTGGCCCTCGGGGTCGAGGCCCTCGATCTTGAGGTAGTACTTCAGGATCGGATCGTTGTTGCTGTCGACCCGGATGCCGAACCCGTAGTCACCGCGCCACGAGCCGTCGACCTGCCGAGCCATGGTCACCTGGCGGGTCGCCGCGAGGCGCTCCGCGCCGCCCCGCTTCTTCTCGATCAGCCGCACCTTGACGTCGCTGACCTGGTTCGAACCGGCAGCGCCGGTGATCGTGCCCTTCAGCTGCTGGGCCGATCCCGGGAGCCTGGTGTCCGCGTTGCGCGTGTAGTAGTGCACCACGGCCTTGGGCCGCTGCTCGACGACCGTGACCCGCACGTCCTCGATGCGGTTGATGTCTCCGAGGTCCTTGGGGTTGTTGGGTGCGTAGTTGGGGTTCAGCGGCGAGTTCTTGTTCATCGCGATGCTGATGAGCTTGGAGGAGCGGGCACGGATCGAGAACGCGGTCGAGATCGGCGCGTAGCCGGCCGCGTCGGGGCTGACCTTGTCGCCGTAGAAGTGCACGCGCCCCGTGCAGGTGGACGACGTGTTGCAGTGGGCCCGGATCTGCGCGCGGCCGTTGCTGTCGACGCCGATGTTCTTGGTGCTGATGTAGACCGAATGTCCGGCGGCCTCAGCCGAATCGGGGGTGACGACCGTGAGCACTGCACCCAGCAGCGGAAGGCCACACAGGGCGACGAGAAGACGACGTGACATCAGAGAACAACCCGAGAGTCGGAGCACAGGACCTCAGCGACGTTATCAAACGCAGGGCGGATCAGACGACTGCTGCAGCATTCAGGCGCGTCAGCGCCTTGACCACGGTGTCGTGATCGGTCGTGCGCCACATCGGCGGCAGGGAGGCCGCGAGGAAGCTCCCGTAGCGCGCCGTGACGAGCCGGGGGTCGAGGATCGCGACGACTCCGCGGTCGGTGTCGCGCCTGATCAGGCGACCTGAACCCTGGGCCAGCAACAGCGCCGCGTGCTGGGCCGCGACCGTCATGAAGCCGTTGCCGCCGCGCTTCTCGACCAGCCGCTGCCGCGCGCTCATCAGCGGGTCATCGGGTCGTGGGAACGGGATGCGGTCGATGATGACCAGCTGGCAGGTTTCACCCGGGAGATCGACCCCCTGCCACAGGCTGAGCGTGCCGAACAGGCAGGTGGAGGGCTTCTCCACAAACCGGCGGGCCAGCTCGGGCAGCTGGGCGTCGCCCTGGCACCAGATGTCGATGTCGGGCAGTCGCTCGCGCACCTGCTCGGCTGCGGTCTCAGCGCCTCGCCGGGAGGAGAAGAGGCCAAGCGTGCGACCGCCTGCGGCTTCGATCAGCGAGGTGATCTCGTCGATCTGCGCCTCGACCAGTCCGTCGCGACCGGGCGGCGGCAGGTGCTTGGCGACGTAGAGCATGCCCTGACGGCGGTAGTCGAATGGCGATCCGACGTCGAGGCCGGACCAGTCGTCGGCGCCGGGCGTGAGGCCCAGCGATGCGGCCACCGGATCGAAGCCACCGCCGAGCATCAGAGTGGCGCTGGTGAGCACCACGGTCTTGGTGCCGAACAGCTTCTCGCGCAGAGCGCCGGACACGTCGATGGGCGCGATGTGCAGCTGCTTGTTGCCCCGGAAGTCGCTGAGCCACAGGACCTCGGTCTCCGAGCTGGACGCCATGCGCTCAGCGACGACGCGGACGTCGTCGACCTGCGCCTGCGCCTGCTGCCGACCGGCGTCGGGCTCGCCCTCGGCCGGCTTGGCTTTCAAGGCCGTCACGCAGGCTCGCGCGGCATCGCGCACGAGAGCGAGGGCACTGAGCAGGGGCTGTTCGGGAGTGTCGATGCGTCCCTCGTCGGTGCGGGTGAGCACGTCGACCAAGGTGTCGGCGGCATCGGAGAGGTCGTCGACCGCGTAGCCGTCGGGTGCGTAGGACCGGGCCCGACGAGCGGCGCGCTCGACCATCTCGGCGCTCAGCTCGGACGTGGACGCCTGGGTGACCCGGGCGGCTAGCTCGTGCGCCTCGTCGACGATGACCGCGTCGTACTCGGGCAGCATCGGCACACCGTCGATCGCATCGATGGCCAGCAGGGCGTGGTTGGTGACCACGACCTGGGCCTCCTGGGCGTCCTCGCGAGCCAGCTCGGCGAAGCACTCGGCCGCGTGGGCGCACCGGGCGGCGCCGAGGCACTCGCGGTGGTTGACGCTGACCTGCCGCCAGGCCTGCTCGGAGTGCGCCGGTGCGGAGTCGCGATCGCCGACGTGCCCGCCGTCAGCCTGCTCCTCGGCCCACTCGCGCAACGTGACGACCTCGCCGCCGAGCGTTCCCTCCGGCACCTCGATCAGGGTGCCCTGGTCGTCGGGAGCGCCCTCGCGCACCCGGTGCAGGCACGCGTAGTTGCTGCGACCCTTGACCACGGCGTGGTGCGGCACGATGTCGAGCGTGGCGCGGGCGGCGTCCTTCATGGCGGGGATGTCGCGCTCGACCAGCTGGTGCTGCAGGTTCAACGTCGCCGTCGCGACCACGACCCGCTTGCCGTGCAGCAGGCTGGGGACCAGATAGCCCAGCGACTTGCCCGTGCCGGTGCCGGCCTGCACCAGCAGATGGGTGCCATCGGCCAGGGCGTCGCGCACCGCCTCGGCCATCTGGATCTGACCGGCGCGGTCCTCGCCGCCGACCGCCTCGACCGCCGCGTGGAGGACCTGGCGAACATCAGCAGTTTCCTCGGGCACCTGGCGAGGCTATCTCCCACCGCGGATGAGCTGCGGCGTACGTCCACATCTGTTCGCCAAGGAGGCCGCTTGCGGCCGACTGTGAGCGCAGCGAGGCGAACCACACCTCGAGGACTCGTCGAAGCACTGGACGTCACCACGCCTCCCAGCCGGGCGGCTTCGCCGCGGGACGGTCACGCTTCGCTGGCGCTCCCGAACGCTCGGCCGCAGGCGGCCTCGGTTCAGTCGGAGTAGGGGGCGAGGTCGTGGGCGAGGGCGCCGTCGACCAGGGCGATCACGTGGGTGCCGTCGGCCTCGTGCTCCAACGACTCGATGTCGCCGCGCTCGTGGATCTGGTTGAGCAGATCGCCGCGCTCGTAGGGCAGCACGACCTCGATCCGCTCGGTCGGCCGTGGCAGGTCGGCCTCGATCGCGTCCAGCAGCTCGTCGATGCCCTCGCCGGTGCGCGCGCTGATGACCACGGCGTGTGGCTCGGCGATCAGCAGCTGCTTGATCACGAGCGGGTCGGCGGCGTCTGCCTTGTTGATCACGATGATCTCGGGAACACCGAGCGCGTCGACCTCGGCCAGCACCTCGCGCACCGCGGCGATCTGGCCGGCGGGATCCAGATCGGAACCATCCACGACGTGCAAGATCAGATCGGACTCGGACACCTCCTCCAGCGTGGAGCGGAAGGCCTCGACCAGCTGGTGCGGCAGGTTGCGGACCAGACCGACGGTGTCGGACAGGGTGTAGATGCGCCCGTCCGAGGTCTGGGTGCGTCGAGTGGTGGGATCGAGGGTGGCGAACAGGGCGTTCTCGACCAGCACGCCGGCGTCGGTGAGCCGGTTGAGCAGGCTGGACTTGCCGGCGTTGGTGTACCCGGCGATCGAGACCGACGGGATCTCGTGGCGGCGCCGGTTGGCCTTCTTGGTCTCCCTGGCCGTGCCGAGCTCCTTGAGCTCGCGCCGCAGCTTGGTCATCTTCATCTGGATGCGCCGGCGATCGGTCTCCAGCTTGGTCTCACCGGGACCGCGGCCACCGATGCCCTCGCCGCCGGCCGCCCGGCCACCGGCCTGGCGGGACAGGTTGCCGCCCCAGCCGCGCAGGCGCTGGGTCTGGTACTGCAGCTGGGCGAGCTCGACCTGCGCCTTGCCCTCCTTGCTCTTGGCGTGCTGGGCGAAGATGTCCAGGATCAGGGCGGTGCGGTCGACGACCTTGACCTTGCAGCGGTCCTCCAGGTTGCGCAGCTGGCTGGGAGCCAGCGCACCGTCGCAGATGATCGTGTCGGCGCCGGTGGCCTCGACCGCAGCGCGCAGGTCCTCGACCTTGCCGGAGCCGATGTAGGTCGCGGGATCGGGCTTCTGACGCCGCTGGATCAGCGCGTCGAGCACCTCCGAGCCGGCCGTCTCGGCCAGCAGCTTCAGCTCAGCCATGGAGTTCTCGGCGTCCTCCATCGAGCCCTCGGTCCAGACGCCGACCAGAACCACGCGCTCGAGCCGCAGCTGGCGGTACTCGACCTCGGTGATGTCCTCGAGCTCGGTGCGCAGGTTCGCGACACGTCGCAGCGAGTTGCGTTCCTCCAGCTCCAGACCTTCCAGGTCCGACGTCATCCGAGCCACTCCATCTCGCCACGCGCGACGATCTGCGCGGGCCCCTCGAGCAGCAGGCGGTCGTCGGCGGTCCAGGTGACGTGCACCGTGCCGCCGGGCACGTCGACGCGGTAGGACACCGGACGTTCAAGGTGGTCGAGCACAGCAGCGGCCACCGCGACGGCGCAGGCGCCCGTGCCGCACGATCGGGTCTCGCCGGAACCACGTTCGTGCACGCGCATGGCGACGTGCTGCGGGGCGCGACGCACCACGAACTCGATGTTCACGCCGTCGGGATAGACAGTGCGGTCGTAGTCCGGCTCCACGACCAGGGAACCGGCGTCCTCGAGTCGATCGACGAATGCCACGGCGTGCGGGTTGTCGGTGGTGACCTCGTGGGCCTCCCACGTGCGGCCCTCGGCAGAGACCTTGGACGTCGCCCCGGGACGAGCCAGTCCCATGTCGACCACGACGTGGTCG
>JBBSKV010000137.1:0-5084 GCA_038255955.1 Propionibacteriales bacterium | reverse complement strand
TCTGGACCGTCTCCTTGCCCAGGTAGTGGTCGATGCGGAAGACGCACTCGGGGGAGAAGACCTCCGCGACGATGCCGTTGAGCTCTTGCGCGGACTCCAGGTCGTGGCCGAACGGCTTCTCGATGACCACCCTGCGCCACGCATCGGGGTGCTCGTCGGTGGCGCTGGCCAGGCCGTGCTGCTTGAGCTTGTTGACGACCGTGGAGAACAATCCGGGCGGGATCGACAGGTAGAAGGCGTGGTTGCCCTGCGTGCCCTGGCTCTCGTCCAGCTCGGCCAGCGTCTTGGCGAGCTGCTCCCAGGCGTCGTCGTCGTCGAAGGACCCCTCGACGAACCGGACACCGGCGTACAGCTGTTTCCAGACCGTCTCGCGCCACGGCGTGCGCGCACCTGCCTTGGCGGCGTCCTTGGCCAGCTTGGCGAAGCCGTCGCGACCGAAGTCGTGCCGGGCGAAGCCCACCAGCGCGAACCCGGGCGGCAGCAGGCCGCGGTTGGCGAGGTCGTAGATGGCCGGGATCAGCTTGCGCTTGGCCAGGTCGCCGGTCACGCCGAACAGCACCAGGCCGCACGGGCCGGCGATCTGGGGAAGTCTGCGGTCCTGGGGATCGCGCAGCGGGTTCGTGGTCACCGGCCGGCCTGCGATGCTCGCAGGGCCTCGCGCACCCGGGAGAGCGCTCCGAGGTCGGCCAGGTGCAGGCGCAGCACGGGACGACCGTGGTCGCGCAGCACCTGCGCGTCGCCAGCGGCCTGCGATGCGATGAACGACCCGAAGGTGAAGTCGCGTCCGGGGACGGCCAGATCCTCAGTGGGTTCGCAGGTGATCTGCACGAAGACCCCGTCGGGGGTGCCGCCCTTGTGGAACTGGCCGGTCGAGTGCAGGAACCGCGGGCCCCACCCGAAGGTGACGGGTCGTCCGAGGCGGGCGGCGACGTCCTCGCGCACCGTGGCCAGATCGGCCAGGGCGTGACGGTCCAGGTAGGCCTGGATGGCGACGTAGCCGCGGGTGAGGTCGAGCTCGTCGAACAGCGCGACGACCGCGGCGTCGACCGTGGACTCGGAGGTGCCGTAGAGCTCGACGTCACCGTCGACGGCATCGGGCCGCGGGGGAGTGGAGTCGCTGCCGAGCAGGTCGCGGGCGGCCTGCTTGGCGCTCTCGACGTCCGGCTGGTCGAACGGGTTGATGTCGATCAGGCGGCCGGCCACGGCGGTTGCGACCTCCCAGGCCACCATCTGCGCGGCCAGCGGTCCGTCGATGCCAGCGGCCCAGCCGGACTGCGCCTCGGATGGTTCGGTGCTGCCGATCGTGACCAGGATGGAGTCGGCCGAGCTGGGCTCGAAGTTGACCGCGTTCTGGAAGGGCACGACGACCGGCAGCAGGCCCCGCCCGTTCTTGCCGGTCGATTCGGCGATCAGCTGCTCGATCCAGTCTCCGACACCGTGACCGGTCTGGTCGGCCAGCACGAGCTTGTCGACCCGGTGCCGGTGGGCCACCCCCATCAACGCGCCCAGTCGCAGCGCAGGGTTGTCCAGCGAGTCGGCGAAGATGGTCGCGCGCGCGGCCTCGGCATCGTCGAGGAGACCGGCGATGTCGACGCCGGCCAGCCCGCTGGGCACCAGGCCGAAGGCGGTGAGGGCCGAGTAGCGGCCGCCGACGTCGGGATCCGCGGCGAACACGCGGTACCCGGCCTCGGTCGCCTCGGACTCCAGGGGTGAACCGGGGTCGGTCACGACGACGATGCGCTCGGCCGGATCGATCCCCGCGTCACGAAAGGCCTGCTCGTAGGCGCGGCGCTGGCTGTCGGTCTCGACGGTGCCGCCTGACTTGCTGGACACCACCACGACGGTCTGGTCGAGGCGATCGGCCAGCACGCCGCGCACCATGTCCGGCTGCGAGGAGTCCAGCACCGTGAGCTCGACGCCCGCGGTGTGGCAGATGACCTCAGGCGCCAGGGAGGAACCGCCCATGCCGCACAGCACGACGTGGTCGACACCGCGGGCACCGAGATCCTCGCGCAGGGCGACGATCTGCTCGACCAGCGGACGCGAGGTGGTGTCCAGCGACACCCACGCGAGCCGCTTGGCCGCCTCCTCCTCGGCGTCCGGACCCCACAACGTCGGGTCCTGGTCGCCGATGCGCGAGGCCACTTGGTCATCGACCGCCGCGCTCAGCGCTGCCTCGAGGGCCACCGAGTCCGCTGAGGTCAGGCCGAGCGCCAGCATCTCAGGCCTTCTCGATCTCGGTCTTCACCGTCTCCAGCAGCTCGGCCCAGGAGGCGTCGAACTTCTGCACGCCCTCGTCCTCCAGTGCGGCGACGACCTCGTCGTAGGAGATCCCCTCGGCCTCGAGGCCGGCCATCACCTCACGGGCCGCGTCGTAGTGCGGTGTCACCTGGTCGCCGTTCACCTCGCCGTGGTCGGCGAAGGCCTGCATCGTCTTCTCCGGCATCGTGTTGACGGTGTTGGCGACGACCAGATCAGTGACGTACATCGTGTCGGAGTAGGAAGGGTCCTTGACGCCGGTCGAGGCCCACAGCGGACGCTGAGGGTTGGCGCCCTTGGCAGCGAGAGCGGCGAACCGTTCGCCGCCGAAGACCTCTTCGTACGCCTCGAAGGCGAGCCGTGCATTGGCGATGGCGGCCTTGCCGCGCAGCTCGTGTCCCTCGGGCAGTCGGCCGTCCACCTCGGAGTCGACCCGGCTGACGAAGAACGACGCCACCGAGTGGATCGCGGCGATGTCGTGATCGCTGGCCGCGGCCTGCTCGAGGCCGTACAGGTAGGCGTCCATGACACCGCGGTAGCGGTCCAACGAGAAGATCAACGTGACGTTGACGCTGATGCCGGCCGCGATGGTCGCGGCGATCGCCGGCAGCCCCTCTTCGGTGGCAGGAATCTTGATCAGCAGGTTCGGACGGTCCACCCGGTCCCACAGCTTCTGGGCCATCGTGACGGTGTCGTCGGTGTGGCGAGCCATTCCCGGATCGACCTCGATCGACACCCGGCCGTCGACGCCGCCAGTGGCGTCGAACACCGGACGCAGGATGTCGCAGGCGTTCTGCACGTCCGTGGTGGTGAGCTCGAACACCGTGGTGTCGATGTCGGCGCCGTCCGCCTTCAGCTCGGCGATCTGGCCGTTGTAGCGGTCGCCCTCGGACAGCGCGGAGGCGAAGATCGTGGGGTTCGTGGTGACGCCCACGACGCCGGACTCCTCGATCAGGGATGCGAGGTTGCCCGACTCGATGCGCTCGCGCGACAGGTCGTCGAGCCAGATGGACACGCCGGCGTCGGCGAGAGCTTGCAGACGGTCATTCATGTGAATTCCCTTCGAAGGAATGGGTGGTCAGTGGGTGTCGGCCGGTCCGATGGACCCGGCCGGTCGGGCGTGGAACGGAGCCGACGGTGCGGCCGCAGCGGCCTCGATCGACTCCTTGGCGGCTGCGACGACGGCGTCGGCGGTGACGCCGAACTCCTCGTACAGCTTGGCGAACGACGCCGAGGCGCCGTAGTGATCGATCCCGACGATGCGGCCGGCGTCGCCGACCACGTCGCGCCAACCCAGCGAGACGCCGGCCTCGACCGAGACACGAGCGCGCAGGGTGGGCGGGATGACCTCGTCGCGGTAGGCGGCGTCCTGCTCCTCGAACCACTCGCGACACGGCATCGACACGACCCGGGCTCCGATGCCCTCGGCGGCCAGCGTCTCGCGGGCGGCGACTGCCAGCTGGACCTCCGAACCGGTGCCGATCAAGATCACGTCGGGCTCGGCTTCGTCCGGGGCCTCTAGGAGCACGTAGGCGCCCTTGGCGACCTGCGACGCCGCGGCCCACTCCTGGCCGGAGTCGTCGGTGCCGCGGGGGAAGGTCGGCACGTTCTGCCGGCTCAGCGCCAGCGCCGTCGGCCGATCAGTCAGGCCCATGACGGTCCGCCACGCGGCCACGGTCTCGTTCGCGTCGGCCGGGCGGATGACGTCGAGACCGGGGATGGCGCGCAGGGCGGACAGGTGCTCCACCGGCTGATGGGTGGGGCCGTCCTCGCCGAGGCCGATCGAGTCGTGCGTCCACACGTACGTGACGGGGAGCCGCTGCAGGGCAGCGAGGCGCACGGCCGGGCGCATGTAGTCGCTGAACACCAGGAAGGTGCCGCCGTACGGACGGGTGGGGCCGTGCAGCGCGATGCCGTTCATGATCGAGCCCATGGCGTGCTCGCGGATGCCGAAGTGCAGCACGCGGCCGTACCAGTCGCCCGTGAACATCTTGGTCGAGCGCGCCGGCGGCAGAAAGGACGGCTGGCCCTTGGGCGTGGTGTTGTTGGAGCCGGCGAGGTCGGCCGATCCGCCCCACAGCTCGGGCAGCTGCGGTGCTGCTGCCGTGAGGAACTCACCGGAGGCGACGCGCGTGGCGACACCCTTGGCGTCCGCCTCGTAGACCGGCAGGTCCGCCTCCCAGCCCTCGGGCAGCTCACGCGAGCTCATGCGGTCCAGCAGCGTGGCGCCATCGGGATTACCGGTGGCCCACGCGTCGAACGTGGTCTGCCACAGCGCGTGGGCCGACAGGCCACGGTCGCGCGCACCATCCTGGGTGTGCGCGAGCACGTCGTCGTCGACCTCGAAGGTCTGCTCGGGGTCGAACCCGAGCAGCGTCTTGGTGGCGGCGATCTCGTCGGCACCAAGTGCCGAGCCGTGCGAGGCTCCGGTGTTCTGCTTGGTGGGTGCCGGCCACGCGATGATGGTGCGCAGCACGATGATGCTGGGCTGGTCGGTGACGGCCGCGGCGGCCTGGTACGCGTTCCACAGCGCCTCGACGTCCTCGGAGTAGCCGGTGCCGCCGTTGGTCCAGTCGACGGTCTGCACGTGCCAGCCGTAGGCCTCGTAGCGGGCGGCGACGTCCTCGGTGAAAGCGACGTCGGTGTCGTCCTCGATCGAGATCTTGTTGTCGTCGTACAGCAGCGTCAGGTTGCCCAGCTGCTGCGTGCCGGCGAGTGACGACGCCTCGGAGGAGACGCCCTCCTCGAGGTCGCCGTCGGAGGCGATGGCGTAGATGTGGTGGTCGAACGGGCTCTCGCCGGCCGCCGAGCTGGGGTCGAACAGT
>JBBSKV010000136.1:0-5168 GCA_038255955.1 Propionibacteriales bacterium | reverse complement strand
TGTCTGGTCGAAACGTCAGGCTCAGCGGGATCAGGCGCCGGCCTCGATCATGCCGCGCAGCTCCTTCTTGAGGTCGCGGATCTCGTCGCGCAGGCGGGCGGCGACCTCGAACTGCAGCTCGGCGGCCGCCGTGTGCATCTGCTCGCTGAGCTGCTCGATGAGCGAGGCGAGCTCGCCGGACGGCAGGGAGGCCAGATCGGCGGTGTGCTGACCCAACGGCACGGGCGCACCGCGCCGCTTGTGATCGCCGGTGGCGGCGAGCAGTCGGGTGGTGTCGGCGTCCTCGCGGGCCAGCATGTCGGTGATGTCGCCGATGCGCTTGCGCAGTGGCGTGGGGTCGATGCCGTGCTCGGTGTTGTAGGCCACCTGCTTGGCCCGGCGTCGGTTGGTCTCGTCGATGGCCAGGGCCATGGAGTCGGTGATGCGGTCGGCGTACATGATGACCTGGCCCGAGACGTTGCGCGCCGCACGGCCGATGGTCTGGATGAGCGACCGGCCCGAGCGCAGGAAGCCCTCCTTGTCGGCGTCGAGGATGGCCACCAGGCTGACCTCGGGCAGGTCGAGGCCCTCGCGCAGCAGGTTGATGCCGACCAGCACGTCGTACTCGCCCATGCGCAGCTCGCGCAGCAGCTCGACGCGGCGCAGGGTGTCGACCTCGCTGTGCAGGTATCGCGTGCGGATGCCGGCCTCGAGCAGGTAGTCGGTCAGGTCCTCGGACATCTTCTTGGTCAAGGTGGTGACCAGCACCCGCTCGCTGCGCTCGACCCGGGTGCGGATCTGGTCGATCAGGTCGTCGATCTGGCCCTTGGTGGGCTTGACGATGACTTCCGGGTCGATCAGGCCCGTGGGTCGAATGATCTGCTCGACCATGTCGCCGTCGACCTTGGCGGACTCGTAGCTGCCGGGGGTGGCCGACAGGTAGACCGTCTGGCCGATGCGCTGCAGGAACTCCTCCCACTTCAGCGGTCGGTTGTCCATGGCGCTGGGCAGCCGGAAGCCGTGCTCGACCAGCGCACGCTTGCGCGACATGTCGCCCTCGAACATCGCGCCGATCTGCGGAATGGTCACGTGCGACTCGTCGACCACCAGGACGAAGTCCTCGGGGAAGTAGTCGAGCAGGCAGTGGCCGGGCGTGCCCGGCCCGCGGCCGTCCATGTGCCGGGAGTAGTTCTCGATGCCGGCGCAGGTGCCGACCTGCTGCATCATCTCGATGTCGTACGAGGTCCGCATGCGCAGACGCTGCGATTCCAACAGCTTGCCCTCGCGGTCGAGCTCGGCCAGGCGTTCGGCCAGCTCGATCTCGATGGTGCGGATGGCACGCTGCATGGTGTCGTTGCCGGCGGCGTAGTGGGTGGCGGCGCCCACGAACAGCTCGGTGTCCTCACTGAGCACTTCGCCGGTCAGGGGATGCAGCGTCATGAGGCGTTCGATCTCGTCGCCGAAGAACTCCACCCGCACCGCCATCTCCTGGTAGACCGGGAAGATCTCGAGGGTGTCGCCCTTGACCCGGAACGTGCCGCGGGTGGAGCTGACGTCGTTGCGCACGTACTGGGCCTGCACGAGGGTGCGCAACAGCTGCTCGCGCTCGACCTCCTCGCCGACCTTGAAGCCGATCATGCGCTCCAGGTACTCCTGGGCCGAACCGAGGCCGTAGATGCACGACACGGTGGCGACCACGATGACGTCGCGGCGGGTGAGCAGCGACCAGGTGGCCGAGTGCCGCAGCCGCTCGACCTCCTCGTTGATCGAGGAGTCCTTCTCGATGTAGGTGTCGCTCTGCGCGATGTACGCCTCGGGTTGGTAGTAGTCGTAGTACGACACGAAGTACTCGACGGCGTTGTGCGGCAGCAGCTCACGCAGCTCGTTGGCGAACTGGGCGGCCAGCAGCTTGTTGGGCATCATCACCAGCATCGGGCGCTGCAGCTTCTCGGCCAGCCAGGCGGTGGTCGCGGTCTTGCCGGTGCCGGTCGCGCCCATCAGCACGACGTCCTGCACACCGGCGTCGATGCGCTGGTGCAGCTCGGCGATGGCAGCCGGCTGGTCACCCGCCGGCTGGTACTCCGACACGACCTCGATCGGCGCCACCTGGCGTCGCAGCTCTGACACAGACCTCATGCTCACGAGCGTACGTGGCACCTCAGACAGTCGCCGTTCTACAGTGGCACGATGACGACCGACGGCTCGACCACGGCGGCAGACCGACGTTCGGCACGCCGACAGGAGATCCTCACCGCGACCCGGGCGCTGTTCGACGCCAACGGGTCCCGCGACGCGCAGATCGAGGACATCGCCCGCGCCGTCGGGATCAACCGGGCCATCATCTACCGGCACTTCACCGGCAAGGAGGAGCTGTTCGCCGAGACGCTCGTCGGGTACCTCAACGAGCTGACCGTGGTGCTGGACGTCGCGGACGACCCGCAACAGTCCCCCGCCGACCGGCTCGGCGCGATGTCCGACGCGCTGATCGACTACGGCGTGGCCAACCCCGCGTTCGTCGACTGCGCCCTGACCCTGCTGCGCCGACCCGGCGACGAGCTGATGGACGAGGTCGGCCAGCCCGTGATGATCAACCTCGGCCAGGCCATGTGGTCCAGCCTCAGCCACGTCGTCGACGTGCTCGGCGCCGGTGTCGAGTCCGGCGAGTTCGACGTGCCGGATCCGGTGCTGCTGTCCAACTTCCTGTACACCGAGGCGCTCGGCGTCATCAGCCTGGCCCGACTGCAGCTGTCGGTGCACGAAACCCGCCCCGGCATGCCGGTGGCGGATTCCGTGTCCGTGGACGAGATCAAGCGGTACGCCCGCATCAGCGCGGTCGCGACGGCTCGGGGCTAGCAGCTTCCCTCAGGCCTCGAGGATCGCCACGACGCCCTGGCCGCCCGCCGCGCAGATCGAGACCAGGCCGCGGCCCGAACCCTTCTCGTGCAGCAGCTTGGCGAGGTTGGCCACGATGCGTCCGCCGGTGGCGGCGAACGGGTGGGCCGCAGCCAGCGATGAGCCCTTGACGTTGAGCTTGCTGCGGTCGATCGAGCCGAGCGGCAGGTCCAGACCCAGGTTCTGCTTGCAGAAGTCGGGGTCCTCCCACGCCGCGAGCGTGGTGAGCACCTGCGCGGCGAACGCCTCGTGGATCTCGTAGAAGTCGAAGTCCTGCAGCGTCAGCCCCTGGCGGGCCAGCATGCGCGGCACGGCGTAGACCGGGGCCATCAGCAGACCCTCGCCGCCGTTGACGTAGTCGACGGCCGCCGTCTCGTAGTCGACCAGGTACGCCAGCGGCTCCCAGCCACGCTTGGCGGCCTCGTCCTCGGAGGACAGCAGCACGGTGGACGCGCCGTCGGACAGCGGCGTGGAGTTGCCGGCCGTCATCGTCGCGGCCGGGTCCTTCTTGCCGAAGACGGGCTTGAGCGTGGCCAGCTTCTCGAGCGTGGAGTCCGGGCGCATGTTGTTGTCACGCTCGACGCCGTGGAAGGGCGTGACGAGGTCGTCCTGCCAGCCCTCGTCGTAGGACGCTGCCAGGTTGTGGTGCGACGCAACGGCCAGCTCGTCCTGGGCCTCGCGGGTGATGCCCCACTGCTTGGTGGTGAGGGCCTGGCTGTCGCCCATCGACAACCCGGTGCGGGGCTCGGAGTTCTGCGGCTGGTCCGGGGCGAGGTAGGCCGGACGGATCTTCGCGAACGCCGCCAGGCGGCCCTTGTTGTCGCGGGCCCGATTGGCCTCGAGCAGGATCTTGCGCAGCTTGTCGCCGACGGCCAGCGGCGCATCGGACGTGGTGTCGGCTCCGCCGGCGATGCCGAAGTCGATCTTTCCGAGTGCGATCTTGTTGGCGACCTGGATGGTCGCCTGGATGCCCGTGTCGCAGGCCTGCTGGATGTCATAGGCCGGGGTGTCAGCTGACAGCAGCGAACCGAGCACGGCCTCGCGGGCCAGGTTGAAGTCGCGGCTGTGCTTGAGCACGGCGCCGGCAGCGAACTCGCCGGCGCGCTCGCCCTGCAGTCCGAAGCGCGAGACCAGTCCGTCCAGAGCCACCGTCAGCATCTCCTGGTTGGAGACGTCGGTGTAGACCGAGTTCGAGCGCGCGAACGGGATGCGGTTGCCGCCGATGATGGCGACGCGGCGGACCTGGTCGGCCGGCCGGCTCGCGGCGGGCGCCTGCTTCGCAGCGGTCGCCTTCGCGGCGCCTGCCTTCGCGGCGCCTGCCTTCTTCGGGGCGGTGGTCTTCGCGGGGGTGGTCTTCTTGGCGGGGGTCGTGCCGGCCATCTGATTGCTCCTCGTTGCCAGGACTGGGGTCCGTGATGTGACTACGGTGGACGTGATCGACGCCTCGCCCACGAATGTGGACTGCGCGTATGGCACGAGGTTACAGTCAGAGAACCATTTCAGATACCGATGGTATTCGAGAGATAGGACACACCGTGTCAGACAGCTACCAGTCCTTCGCCCACAACCCGATCGGCAAGTTCCTCGTGAAGAACCTGGGCCTGCCGAACCCTCCGTTCCTGGAGCGGTGGAGCGCGGGCGATCCTCTGGTCAAGGGCACCGTGCTGGTGGGATCTGCCTCGGGCAGCACCCTGGGCAAGACCCTCACTGCAGCACTGAAGACCCTCGGCGTCGATTCGACCACCGTCGCGGCGCCGACCAAGAAGTACAAGGGCCTCGTCTTCGACGCCACCGGCATCGACTCGGCTGAGGGTCTGGTCGCCCTGCAGGAGTTCTTCACTCCGGTGCTGCGGAATCTGGCCTCCTGCGGTCGCATCGTCGTCATCGGCAGCGCCGTCGACGAGGCTGCCACCGAGGGCGCCACCATCGCCCAGCGCGCACTCGAGGGATTCACCCGCTCGCTCGGCAAGGAGGTCGGGGCTGGCTCGACGGTCAACCTCGTCCACGTGTCGAAGGGTGCCGAGAAGGCACTCGCCTCGACGCTCGGCTTCTTCCTCTCCCCCAAGTCCGCGTACGTGTCGGCGCAGGTCGTCGAGGTCGGCGCCACCGGCATCACCGCCGCGCCGCCCGTCGCGGACCTGCAGAAGCCCCTCGCGGGCAAGATCGCCCTGGTCACCGGCGCCTCACGCGGGCTCGGCGAGGCCGACATGCGCGCGCTGGCCCGCGACGGCGCGACCGTCATCGGGCTGGACGTGCCGCCGCTGCAGGAGGATCTGAAGGCATTGGCCAAGGAGCTC
>JBBSKV010000135.1:0-5286 GCA_038255955.1 Propionibacteriales bacterium | reverse complement strand
GATCGGTCGGTCGTCGTTGAGGAACCACGGCAGCCAGCCGGACAGGACACCGACGACCGGCACCGCCCAGCGGCCCTGCCGGGTGGCGATCCAGGCGACGAGGGAGCCGACCGTGGCCAGCGCGCCGGCCCACCACACCGCAGGATTACCCAGGATCGTGACGACCCGGATGCAGCTCGAGTCGGCCGCGGCGCCGCAGGACGCGGCCGGCAGGTCGTTCTGGGCGTCGACGCCGACGGGTCGGTCCAGGACCAGCCAGCCCAGGGGATTGGACTGGTACGGATGCGAGGCGGTGTCGAGGCCGCGGGTGTGGAAGTCGAAGGTCATGACGTGGAAGTGCCACAACGACCGCAGCGCATCGCGGGTCTCGCCGAGGAAGCCGGACGGTGGGCGGTCCAGGTAGGCGCCCCACGGGTCGGAGTACGTGCCGTAGCCGAAGCCGAAGCGCGCCTCGTAGGCCTCGTGGTGGACCAGCCAGCCGGTCCAGGTGAGCAGGTAGACGACGCCGGCCACGACCACGATCGACGCGAATGCCGGTGCGCCGGTGCGCAGCAGGGCGGTCCAGCGGTCGCGTCGCGCCACGACCTCCCACACGACGACCAGCAGGCCGAACGCGGCCAGCGAGTACACGCCGCTCCACTTGGTGGCGCACGCCAGGCCGAAGCACACCCCGGCCGCGAGCTGCCACGGGCGGAACCAGCCGCGAATCCGGTCGCGGGTGACCGCCTGGTCGTGATCGGCCACCAGACACGCCACGGCCGCGAGGATCCAGAAGGCGAGGAACACGTCCAGCAGGGCCACGCGGGACAGCACGAAGTGGGCCCCGTCGAAGGCCAGCAGCAGGCCGGCGAAGCAGCCGAACACGGTCGACCCGGTGAGCCGGCGCACCAGCCGCGCGAGCAGCAGCACCGTCAGCGAACCGACGACGACCGCCGAGATGCGCCAGCCGAACGCGTCGAGCCCGAACAGCTGCTCGCCGATCGCGATCAGCAGTCGCCCGGCCTCGGGATGCACCACCCACGACGGCTCGCCGGTCATCAGGTTGGTCAGGTCGCCGCGGGCGATCTGGTCGTTGGCCTGGTCGGCGAAGTCCTGCACGTAGCCGTGCTGCAGCAGCGACCAGGCGTCCTTGGCGTAGTACGTCTCGTCGAACATCAGGATGCGCGGCTGCCCCACGTTCCACACCCGCAGCCCGAACGCCAGCAGCGCGACCCCGATCGGCCCGATCCACCCCCACGCGCGAGAGGAGATCCGATCGGTCACGCGCACCCGCCCACCCTACGAGGCGTGGGTCCCCCGAGGGCGGTGGATCTGCAACCGAATGGGCTGGCGCGGCCCCAGTTGGTGTCGCTGCAACCCCATTCGGCCTGAGACGGTTGCGGAGACACCGCGCTCGGGGATCCACAGGTAGGGCCACGTGCATGGCGATCCACAGGACGGTCGTGGGCAGTCGCCTTGATGAAGTTCCGCGGCTGGTGTGGAGCCATGAGACCACCCAGACCAGTCCCACCGGAGCTGCAGGGTCGCGCCTTCAGTCGCGCCGAGGCCCTCGCTGCAGGAGTGAGCGCTCGCATGCTCCAGCACGAGCGTTTCGTCGAACTCTTCCCGCGCGTCTACCGGCACGAGGACGTCGAGCTCGACGATCGCGGTTGGATCGCCGCCGCTGCGCTGGCCCTGCCCCCGGACGCACGCGTGAGCCACCTGACCAGACTCCGTCTGCTCGGCCTCGCGATGGGAGATCTCAAGCCCATGCACTTCACCGTCGCGCGCGACCTGCACCTCGACATCGACGACGTGTTCCTGCACCGCACCGTTCGCATGCCGCCGTGCGACGACGATGGCGTGGCCATCGCCTCGGCATTCATCGGGTCGGCCTCGATGGTCAAGCAGATCGAGCTCATCCAGATCGGTGACTGGCTCGCGCATCGCCGGCTGCTCGAACCAAGCATCGTGCGGCATCTCGCCCAGCGGGACCCGTGGCGGCCGGGATCCTCCGGCGCGCTGGCCATCCTCGGCGTCATCAACCCTCGGTCGCGGTCGGTCACCGAGTCCCAGCTGCGGATGGTCATGAGCGCCTGCGGCCTACCCGTCCCCGAGGTCAATGCCGACATCGTGGAGCAGGGCGAGTTCCTCGGCTGCGGTGATCTCGTCCTTCGCAGGTGGAAGCTGGTGATCGAGTACGAAGGACGCCAGCACGCCTTCTCCACCCAGCAGTTCCGCATCGACATCGATCGCTACCGTCGGTTCCGGCGACATGACTGGGCCTATCTTCAGGTCACCCACGAGGACCTCGCCCGACCTCGCGCGCTGGCCGGCAAGATCTATGACGAGCTGGTCCGTCGCGGGTACGACGGACCCCCTCCGGTGTTCGGGCGTCGGTGGCTCGAGCTCTTCGAGCCGGCCGAGACCTCCCGTGGCGCGGTGGCTCTGCAACGTCATTCGGCCTGAGACGGTTGCAGAACCACCGCGCCCGGGATTCGGTTGCAGATCCACCGCCCACGGGGGAAGTGCGACCATGGGGGCGTGTTGATCCTGGCGGCGACCCCGATCGGACGGGCCGACGATGCGAGCCCGCGGCTGCGCGAGCTGCTGGGCAGCGCCGACGTGGTCGCGGCGGAGGACACCCGCAGGCTGAACCGGCTCGCGAGCGACCTTGGCGTCACGATCACCGGCCGGGTCACCTCGTACTTCGAGGGCAACGAGGAACGCCGCACGCCGGACCTGATCGAGCACCTGCAGGCGGGGTCGACCGTGCTGCTGGTCACCGATGCGGGCATGCCCAGCGTCTCCGATCCCGGCTACCGGCTGGTTGCGGCCGCGGTGGAGGCCGGCCTCGACGTCACCGCCGTGCCCGGGCCGTCAGCCGTGCTGACCGCGCTCGCCGTCTCGGGTCTGCCGGTCGATCGGTTCTGCTTCGAGGGGTTCCCTCCCCGCAAGGCAGGAGAGCGCGCCCGCGTGTTCGGCGCGCTGGCCGCAGAGCCGCGCACGATGGTGTTCTTCGAGTCGCCGCATCGCACCGGCGCCAGTCTCACCGCGCTGGCGCAGGCCCTGGGCGGCGATCGACGCGCGGCCCTGTGCCGCGAGCTGACCAAGACCCACGAAGAGGTCGTGCGGGGCACGCTCGACGAGCTGGTGGCGTGGGTCCCCGAGCAGGAGCACGGCGTGCGGGGTGAAGTGACGCTCGTCGTCGAGGGCGCGTCGACGCAGCAGCGCGAGTGGACCACTGACGAGCTGCGCACCCTCGTCGATGAGGTGCAGGCCACCGGTCTGAGCCGCAAGGACGCCGTGGCCGAGGTCGCCGCGCGCACGGGCGCACGCCGCAGGATCGTCTTCGACGCCGCTCACTAGGATGGATCCCGTGCCCGAACAGCCTGCCGATCCGGTCTTCTACCTGACGACGCCCATCTACTACGTCAACGACGCTCCTCACATCGGACACGGCTACACCACCGTGATGGGGGACATCCTGACCCGGTGGCACCGCCAGCGCGGCGAGCGAGTCTGGTACCTGACGGGCACCGACGAGCACGGCCAGAAGGTCCTGCGCAAGGCCGAGCAGAACGACACCGACCCGCAGGACTGGGTCGATCGGTTGGTCGAGACCGAGTGGAAGCCCATGCTCGAGACCCTCGACATCGCCAACGACGACTTCATCCGCACCACCGAGCAGCGCCACCTCGACGGCTCGCAGGCCTTCTGGAAGGACCTGTACGAGCGCGATGCGGTCTACAAGGGCGGATTCTCCGGCTGGTACTCGGTCGGCGCCGAGGAGTTCGTCGGTGACGACGACGTCCGCGACGGCGAGGGCGACGACGAGGGCCACACGATCTCGGCCCTCGACGGGAGCCGGGTCGAGCAGGTGACCGAGGAGAACTACTTCTTCCGGCTGTCGGACTACCAGCAGCGGCTGCTCGACCTGTACGAGCAGCACCCCGAGTTCATCCAGCCGGAGTCCGCGCGCAACGAGATCATCTCCTTCGTGTCACGGGGTCTGCGTGATCTGTCGATCTCGCGCTCGACCTTCGACTGGGGCATCGAGGTGCCGTGGGACCCCGAGCACGTCATGTACGTGTGGATCGAGGCGCTGCTCAACTACGTCACGGCCATCGGCTACGGCACGGACCCCGAGCGCTTCGAGGACACCTGGCCGGCCGTGCACCTCGTGGGCAAGGACATCGCCCGTTTCCACGCCGTCATCTGGCCCGCGATGCTGATGGCTGCCGACCAGCCGGTGCCGCACCGGGTGTTCGCGCACGGCTGGCTGCTGGTCGGCGGACAGAAGATGTCCAAGAGCAAGGCGAACGGCATCCGGCCCGACGAGCTGGTCTCCGAGTTCGGATCCGATGCCTATCGCTACTACTTCGCCCGGGCACTGACCTTCGGCAGCGACGGCTCGATCTCGTACGAGGACATGCACGCTCGCTACCACGCTGACCTCGCCAACGGCCTGGGCAATCTGGCGTCGCGGGTGGCAGCGATGATCGGCAAGTACTTCGACGGTCAGCTCCCGGCGGCCGGAGTGCTCACCCCGGACGAGCAGACGATCATCGATCTGGCGGCCACCGCCGTGGCCGATGCCGCCGCCGCGCGCGACGCCCTCGCCCCCCACGAGGCCCCGGCCGCGCAGCGGCGGCTCGTCGACGCGCTCACCGGTAATCACGACGCCCAGGCGCCAAGGCAGGTCGCCAAGGAGGATCTGGAACGCACCGGCACCATCCTCGCGACCGCCGCCGAAGGACTCCGCGTGCTCGCGATCGTGCTGGCGCCGATCATGCCGAAGTCCACGGAGGTCCTGTGGCAGTCGCTCGGTGCCGACACGGCCCTGGGCGCCCTGGCCGATCAGCGGATCGCCGATGCCGCCACGTGGGACCAGCTGCCGGTCGGCACCACGGTCACCAAGCCGGCGTCGCTGTTCCCCCGCATCGAATCGTGACCCCCCTCACGCCGGGGTGGCCCGACGCGCCGGAGCCGCTGCCGTCGCCGGTGGTGGACAACCACTGCCATCTCGACCACCCCATCCGAACCGCCAAGGGCGAGCCGGCCTCGCTGATCGGGGTCGACGAGGCGTTGGATCGCGCTGCCGCGGTCGGCGTCACCCGAGTCGTGCAGGTGGGGTGCGATCTCGAAAGCTCGCAGTGGGCCGTCGACACGGCGCGCGCGTTCCCGTCCGTGGTGGCGGCGGTGGCGCTGCACCCCAACGAGACGCCGGTACTGGCCGAGGCCGGGACGCTCGATGCTGCGCTGGCCGAGATCGATCGGCTGGCTGCCGATCCGCACGTCCGGGCG
>JBBSKV010000134.1:0-5320 GCA_038255955.1 Propionibacteriales bacterium | reverse complement strand
GGCCAGGATCTCACCGGGACGACGGTCCTTCTCGGTGCCGCGCAGGCTCGGCACGATGCAGAACGTGCACGTGTTGTTGCAGCCGACGCTCACCGACACGCAGGCCGCGTAGGCGGACTCGCGCCGCGTCGGCAGGGTCGAGGGGAACACGTCGAGGGACTCGAGGATCTCGACCTCGGCCTCACCGTTGTGCCTCGACCGCTCGAGCAGCGCGGGCAACGAGCCGATGTTGTGGGTGCCGATGACGACGTCGACCCAGGGCGCCTTGCGGACGATCTCGCCCTTGTCCTTCTGGGCCAGGCAGCCGGCCACGGCGATCTGCATCCCGGGACGCTTGGACTTGACCGGGGCCAGGTGGCCGAGGTTGCCGTACAACTTGTTGTCGGCGTTCTCGCGCACCGCGCAGGTGTTGAGCACGACGACGTCCGCACCGTGCTCGAGGACGCTGTCGGGGTCGGCGGGAACGTAACCGGCCACCTCGAGCAGGCCGGTGAGCCGCTCGGAGTCGTGGACGTTCATCTGGCAGCCGAACGTGCGCACGTGGTACGTGCGTGCGGACTGGTCGGGGTGAGACGCCGGGTCGACGGTTGGGTCGAGGATGTCAGGGCTGCTCATGGCAGGTGCCAGGGTACGCCGTCGGAGCGGGATGACCCGCGGTCCGGACGCAAGTCGTGCGAATACTTAACCGCGTCAGGGCGCCGCTGCGGCGGGCTCTCAGCCACCACCCGCGTCACCACCCGCAGCCGTCCCGCACCCGAGGGGCGGTTGCCGCCGTCTGCTGTGACGGCCGGCCCCGCAGGTCACGACTCGGCAACACCGGTGTGCCGACATGGTGGAGTCATCAAGTCTCGGTCTAGGTTGCCGGACATGCCGGAGCAGACGTCGACAGGTGAACCTCTCGTCGTCATGGACCATGTGGACAAGCACTTCGGCGACCTGCACGTCTTGAAGGACATCCAGCTGACGGTGCACAGCGGGGAGGTCGTGGTCGTCATCGGGCCATCCGGCTCTGGCAAGTCCACGCTGTGCCGGACGATAAACCGGCTGGAGACCTACGAGTCGGGGCGCATCACGATCGACGGCCAGGACCTCCCGGATGAGGGCAAGGAGCTGGCGATGCTGCGTGCCGACGTCGGCATGGTCTTCCAGTCGTTCAACCTGTTCGCGCACAAGACCGTGCTGGAGAACGTGACCCTGGGGCCGATCAAGGTCCGCAAGCTGAAGAAGCGCGATGCCGATGAGCTGGGCATGAAGTTGCTCGAGCGCGTCGGCGTGGCGAACCAGGCCGAGAAGTACCCGGCCCAGCTCTCGGGCGGCCAGCAGCAGCGGGTCGCCATCGCCCGGGCGTTGGCGATGCAGCCCAAGGTGATGCTCTTCGACGAGCCCACCTCGGCGCTGGACCCCGAGATGATCAACGAAGTCCTCGACGTCATGACGTCGCTGGCCAAGGACGGCATGACGATGATCGTCGTCACCCATGAGATGGGCTTCGCTCGTAAGGCGGCCAACCGCGTGGTGTTCATGGCGGACGGCGAGATCGTCGAGGAGGCCGTCCCCGAGACCTTCTTCACCGCACCGACCTCGGCGCGAGCGAAGGACTTCCTGTCCAAGATCCTCACCCACTGACCTGACGACGACCTGGCCCGCCCGACCGGGGCGTGCCGTGACATCCCGGGAGGGACCCCCATGACCACACGACGACTGATGACGGGCATCGCGGTACTGAGCGCCGCCACGCTCGCACTGGCTGCCTGCGGCGGCGACGCCGACACCGACACCCCGGAGGTCGACCCGGACGCGTCCGTCGACGCCGGCGTCGGCGCCACGGATGAGCCCTCGGACGCAGCCGGCGGTGGCGACTTCGCGGAAGGCACCACTATGGCCGCGTTGGCCGAGGCGGGCATGATTCGCATCGGCACGAAGTTCGACCAGCCCGGCTTCGGCCTGGCCAACCTGGAGGGCACACCTGAGGGCTTCGACGTCGAGATCGCCAAGATCGTCGCTGACGAGCTGGGCATCGGCGAGGACGGCATCGAGTACACCGAGACGCCGTCGGCCATCCGCGAGGAGGTCCTGATCAACGACCAGGTCGACCTCGTCGCGGCGACCTACACCATCAACGACGAGCGTGCCGAGCGCATCGACTTCGCCGGGCCGTACTACGTCGCGGGCCAGGCCCTCATGGTGCGCACAGAGGACGCGGAGGCCATCACGGCCCCCGAGGACCTGTCCGACCCGGCGATCCGGGTGTGTTCCGTGGACGGCTCTACGCCGTCGGAGACCATCCGCGAGTACCTGGCCTCCGACGACCAGCTGGTGCTCTTCGACGTGTACTCCAAGTGCGCCGACGCCCTGGCCAACGACCAGGTCGACGTCGTCACGACCGACAACGTGATCCTGCTCGGCCTGGTCGACGGGTCCGACGGCGCCTTCACCCTGACCGGTGAGGCGTTCACCGAGGAGCCCTACGGCATCGGCGTGCAGGACGGCGACGTCGAGTTCTGCCAGTTCATCAACGACACCCTCGAGGCCGCGGCCGAGGACGGTCGCTACCAGGAGGCGTGGGACTCCACCGCCGGCGACATCCCCGGTGCTGAGGCCCCGGAGCTGCCGGAGCTGCAGCCCTGCGAGTGAGCTGAGGGTGGGCGGCGTCCTCCGGGCGCCGCCCACCACCGGCCACCGGCACCACCGGCCACCGGCACCACCCACCACCGGCACAGAAGGCAGGCGGACAATGACGTGAGCGTCCTCGTCAACAACTTCGACCTGTTCCTCGCCGGCTTCGTGGGCTCTCTGGAGATCATCCTCTACACGCTCATCGGTGCGCTCCTGCTCGGCACCGTGCTCGCGGCGATGCGGGTCTCCCCCATCCCGCCCCTGCAGAGATTCGGGTCCGGGTACGTCACGCTCATCCGGAACAGCCCGCTCACGGTCCTGCTGTTCTTCACCGCCTTCGTGCTGCCGGAGCTGGGCGTGTCGGCGTCGTTCCTCACCCTCGGCATCCTCGGACTGGTGCTGTACACCGCGGCCTTCGTGTGCGAAGCCATCCGCTCGGGCATCAACGCCGTGCCGACCGGCCAGGCCGAGGCCGCCCGAGCCATCGGGCTCACCTTCGGCCAGTCGCTGCGGACCGTCGTGATGCCCCAGGCGCTTCGAAGCGTCGTACCGCCCCTCGGGAGTGTGATCATCGCCATGCAGAAGAACTCCGCCATCGCCGGGGCCTTCGGGGTCGGCGGCGACCTCTTCTCGGTCGCGAGACGACTCACGAGCGCCCAAGGGCTGGCGACGACCCCGGTCTACACGGCCACCCTGGTCTCCTACCTGGTGATAACCCTCACCACGGCGGTGGTGCTGACCGTCATCGAGCGACGGACGGCGATCCTGCGATGAGCGCCGTCCCCAGCGTCCTCTATGACGCTCCCGGACCGCGGTCCCGACGTCGTGCGCGGATCCTGTCCGTGGTTTCCGTCCTGGCGTTCGCGGCGCTGGCGGTGCTGATCGCGCTGCAGCTGAACCGTCAGGGGCAGTTCGACCCCGAGCTGTGGGCGCCGCTGTACTGGCCCGGCAACGACGACTTCGTCACCGCCTGGGGCCGCATCGGCACCGGCGTGATGTTCACACTGCTGGCCGCCGCCATCGCGATCACGGCGAGCCTGGTCCTCGGGACGATCCTTACGACCTCCAGGCTTCTGCTCGGTCGCTGGAGCAGGCTCCCGGTGGTCGCCGTCGCCGAGGTGCTGCGCGGCGCGCCCGTCGTGGTCCTCATCTTCTTCACCTACGGCATCATGCTGGCCAACGGCGTCAACATCTCGCCGATCTGGTATCTGGTCATCGGCCTGACGCTGTACAACTCCGTCGTCATCGGCGAGATCTTGCGGGCAGGCGTCGCCGCGCTGCCCAGCGGCCAGCGGGAGGCAGGCCTGGCCATCGGGCTCACTAGGCAGCAGACGGTCCTCCAGATCCAGATGCCGCAGGCCTTCCGTCTGATGCTGCCCGCACTGATCAGCCAGCTCGTCGTGATCGTCAAGGACACCTCGCTGGCCGCACTGGTGCTGACGGGTCCGGAGGAGCTGCTGAGGGTCGGCAACCAGCTCGCCAACTTCTTCGACAACCGGTTGCAGGTCTACCTGCTGATTGCCGCCATCTTCATCTTGATCAACAGTCTGCTGGGCCGGCTGGCCGGCTTTACCGAGAGACGCCTGAGCAGGGCCCGCACCTCGCCCACCCATGAAGACATCACCGAGGTCCGCACCGACACCGACGTAGAGGCCGATGCCGCGGGCACGCCTTTCGATCATGACGCGGACACACCCACCACGCAGGGACGCAACCGGCCTCAGTCGTAGGGGTGGTCATCGCCTATCGGCTCCTCCGCGGCCAGCGCCCGTCGCACCACGTCGCCGGCGAGGCCAGGTCCATAGCCCTTGCGGGCCAGCGTCCCCATCAGCCTGGTGACCCGCTTCGGGTAGTCCAGGCCACGGCTGCCGGGGAGCTTGCGGGCGACAAGCGCCTCGGCGGCCGCCCGCTCGTCGTCGCCGTCCAGCATGGCCAGGGCCTCGTCGGCCTTGTCGGTCGGGACACCCTTGCGGCGCATCTCGTCGGCCAGTGCCCGGCGGGACAAGCTCTTGTCACGGTGACGGACCCGCACCCACTCCTGGGCGAAATCGGCGTCGTCCACCAACCCCACCTCGACGAAGCGGTCGAGCACAGCGTCGGCCACGTCCGCCGGGACGTCCTTGGCGAGGATGGCCTCGCGCAGCTGAGCCCGGGTGCGCGGTCCGAACGACAATCGGCGCAGCACGACGGCACGTGCCACGTCCTCCGGGGACTCGGGCGAGGAGTCTCCGGCGGACGGGCGCGCGCCGCCGCGGTCTGGAGCCGAACGGGATCCCATCGAGCGATGTCCCACAGAGTCCGTTCAGCGGGCGGGGAGACCGAGCGTCATCAGAACTCGACCGCCGGAAGGGCCGAGACAACCGGGTCGGCCTGATCGGCCGGCTGGTCGACCTTGGGGCCGATGCCGAGCTTTTCCTTGATGCGCTTCTCGATCTCATCGGCGAGGTCGGGGTTGTCGCGCAGGAAGGCCCGCGCGTTCTCCTTGCCCTGGCCGAGCTGGTCGCCCTCGTAGGTGTACCAGGCGCCGGCCTTACGCACGAAGCCTTGCTCGACCCCCATGTCGATGAGGCCACCCTCACGGCTGATGCCAGTGCCGTAGATGATGTCGAACTCGGCGATCTTGAACGGGGCCGCCAGCTTGTTCTTCGCGACCTTGCACTTGGTCCGGTTGCCGACGATCTCGGTTCCGTCCTTGAGGGCCTCG
>JBBSKV010000133.1:0-5322 GCA_038255955.1 Propionibacteriales bacterium | reverse complement strand
CCAAGCAGGCGGTGGCGGCCATCGCCGCGCTGCGGCCGCGGCGCATCGTCTACGTGGCCTGCGATCCCGCAGCCCTGGCACGTGACATCGCCTCGTTCGCCGACCAAGGTTACACCCTGACTGGATTGCGTGCCTTCGCGCTGTTCCCGATGACCCACCACGTCGAGTGTGTTGCTGTGCTGGAGCGGGTCGAACTGCCACAGTGAGCGCATGCGTTTCGCCGATCCGCTCGTGTGCCCCGACTGCCGCGCGCCGATCGACGGACCGCGGTGCACCACCTGCGGGCTGGATCTGCAGGATCCCGAGGTGCGCGAGCTGTGGCAGACGCTCCTGCGCGCCGATCAGCTGCTCGCCGGCGCCGTGGCCCGCCGAGACGCTGCCGCGGTTCCCCCGACAACTACGCCGGCAGGCGCCGACCAGCCGCCCAGCGGGTCACCCACGCATCCGCCGCCGTTCCCCGCGCCACCCGCCCCGGCACTGGCACCTCGGCGAGTCCGGTCGTGGTCCGTGGGCACCGTCCTGCTGGCGCTCGGGGCCACCGGCCTGATCGCTGCGGGGATCATCTTCGTGTCCCGCTCGTGGGACTCGCTCGGCCTGGTCGGCAAGGCGTTGGTGCTCGCCGCCGCGACCGCCGCAGTGATCGCGGCGGCCGGGTGGGTCACTCGACGTCCGTTGCGTTCGTCGGCCGAGGCGTTGTGGGCGGTGGCCCTGGCGCTGCTGGCCCTCGACGTCGTGGGCTCGCGATCGGAGGGGCTGTTCAACCTCGACGAGGCCTCGGGCGGCTGGGTGGCCGCTGTCGCCGGAGCCGCCCTGGCTGTGGTCGGTGCCGCTGTCGTGCGATGGGCACGCCCCCACGTCGGCGCTGATCTGATCAGTCCGGCCGTCGCGGCCATCGGTGCGGTTGCGGCCGGATCCGTGGGCGCGGCGGCGATCGGCGATGCCCGCGCGTTCTGGCACGCCTTCGCGGGACTCCTCGTGGCCGGTCTGCTGGGGCTGCTCCTGCGCTTCAGCGGGTCGACGGTCATCGCGATCGGATCGCGCGTGGTCGTGGCGCTCTGGTTCGCTGCCGCTGCTGGATTCGCCGTCGCGGACGCCGTCGACAACCCGTCCGTGGGTGACCTCGCCGGGGGACTGCACGGCCTGCCGCTGGTGGTCGTCAGCCTCGCCGCGATCGGCGTCGCCTTGGCGATCCCTGCGGTGCGCACGCTCATGACGGTCGTCGCGGTCACCGGCCCGGGGCTGCTGGTGGTCATCCCCGCCGCCGACTCCGGCGGTGCCGAGGGCGGTTGGCTGGCGATCGCCGGATTGGCGCTGGTGCTCGCCGTGGCGGGCATGCGTGACGCCGGGCCATGGTTCGCCGGACTCAGATGGGGTGCCGTGCTGCCGGCGGCCGGGCTCATCCAGCTCCTGCTCTGGTGGGTCTCAGCCGGTGTCGAGGCCAGCTCGAGGGCCGTCGTCATCGGGGGGTTCGAGGCAACCGATCGGGTGCTGACGTCGGCCCGCGAGGTGGGGACGCTTGCCAGCGTGCTGTGTGGCGCAGCGGTCGTCATCGTGTCCTGGGTGATCTCCCGCTGGCCGGGTCCGACCTGGTTGAGGGCGGCAGGTGTCCCGGCGGTGACCGCAGGTGGTGCCGTCTCAATCCTTGGAATCGTGCTGTCGGCCGGGCCGCCCTGGTGGGTCTTCGTCGCCGTGCTGGTGCTGCTCGCTGCGGCCATCGTGGTCGTGGCCCGCCGCGTCGATGCTCGGGTGCTGCTGACCGTCGCCGCGGCGGCCGCGCTCGCCGCCCTCGTGGCGTCGGCTGCCGTGCCCTGGCTGATGGCGTCGACGTGGGTGATCGTCGGCGTGGGCGCTCTGGCGTTCGCGCTGCCGGAGGGGTATGTGCGGGAGCGCCAGCTGGCGGCGCTGTCGGCAGTGCCGCTGGTCGTCGTGGGAGTCGGCACCGGGATCGACGCCGCCGAGGCACCGTGGACGGCTGTCGTCCTCGGCGCTCTCGGGGTGGCCGCCATCGGACTGGCGGCGGCCGTCCGGGCGCCGGCCGACGTGCGTCGTCCGCTCGAGCTGGGAGCCGCCTCGGCTCTGCTCGTGGCCGCCGGCTGCGCCAACTCGGTGGCTCTGGCCGCAGCCTGCTGGGCCGTGGTCGGGACCGTGCTCGCCGCGATCGCCATGGTCGCCGCCGACCGACGGTGGTACCTCGGACCATCGCTGGCCGCCTTCGTGGCGGCCTACGTGCTGCTGGTCATCGACACCGGATTCTCCTTCGTCGAGGCCTACACGCTGCCGCCGGCGGCCGTGGCGCTGGCTGGGGGAGTCGTGCTGCTGCGCCGCCGCCCCGCCACGACGTCGTGGGTGGCGCTCGGACCGGGACTGTCGCTGGCCATGCTGCCCAGCCTGCCGCAGGCACTGGCCGAGCCCACGGGGCTGCGGGCCCTGCTGCTCGGACTGGGTGCCGTCGCCGTGCTGGCCGTCGGACTGCGACTCGGTCGTCAGGCGCCCTTCCTGCTGGGCGCAGGCGTCGCGGCGCTGGTCGTGCTGTTCAACGTCGGCCCCTACGCCAACGCAGCACCGCGGGTGCTGGTGATCTCGATCGTCAGCGCCGTGCTGGTGGGGGTGGGCATCACCTGGGAGGACCGGGTGCGTGACGGTCGACGCATCCTGACCTTCGTCAAGGAGATGACCTGACGGCGACATGCCGCGATGACCATGTCATTTTCTCTCGACCTCATGTATCTTGACATCAAGAGAAATCACAGCATGGCTGTGAGCATTGACAGTGGATGTCGGTCCAACTTCTTAGGCAGACCTGACCTCGCGCAACGAGGTCATCTGCAGGCAGGATGGGAACCGACCCGGCAAAGGAGACCTTCATGGCCGTCGACAGCTTCAACTCCCAGGACACCCTCACCGTCGGTGACGAGTCCTACGACTACTTCCGCCTCGGGGCGGTGACCGGCGAGGGACTGGACGTCGACACCCTGCCGTTCAGCCTCAAGGTGCTGCTCGAGGCGCTGCTGCGCACCGAGGACGGCGCCGACATCACCAAGGACGACATCACCGCGCTGGCGCGCTGGGATGCCAATGCCGCGCCCGACACCGAGATCCAGTTCACGCCCGCCCGCGTGATCATGCAGGACTTCACCGGCGTCCCGTGCGTCGTCGACCTCGCCACGATGCGTGAGGCGATGGCCGACCTCGGCGGCGACCCGAACAAGATCAACCCGCTCGCACCCGCCGAGATGGTCATCGACCACTCGGTCATCGCTGACGTGTTCGGCACACCCGGCGCGTTCGAGCGCAACGTCGAGATCGAGTACGAGCGCAACCGCGAGCGCTACCAGTTCCTCCGCTGGGGCCAGGGCGCCTTCGACGACTTCAAGGTCGTCCCGCCGGGCACCGGCATCGTGCACCAGGTCAACATCGAGCACCTGGCCCGCGTGGTCTTCGACAAGGACGGCGTGG
The DNA here is from genome assembly GCA_038255955.1 of Propionibacteriales bacterium. Taxonomy (GTDB): domain Bacteria; phylum Actinomycetota; class Actinomycetes; order Propionibacteriales; family Nocardioidaceae; genus Aeromicrobium. The sequence goes on along the minus strand of JBBSKV010000133.1, from coordinate 1,866 downwards.
TCTACCCCGACTCCTGCGTCGGCACCGACTCCCACACGACCATGGTCAACGGCCTGGGCGTCGTGGGCTGGGGTGTGGGTGGCATCGAGGCCGAGGCAGCCATGCTGGGCCAGCCGATCTCGATGCTGATCCCGCGCGTCGTCGGCTTCAAGCTGTCCGGCGAGCTGCCGGAGGGCGCCACCGCCACCGACCTCGTGCTCACGATCACCGAACAGCTGCGCGAACACGGCGTCGTCGGCAAGTTCGTGGAGTTCTACGGAACAGGTGTTGGCGCCGTTCCACTGGCCAACCGCGCCACGATCGGCAACATGAGCCCGGAGTACGGCTCCACCATCGCGGTCTTCCCGATCGATGACGAGACCACCAAGTACATGCGGCTCACTGGCCGCAGCGAAAAGCAGATCGACCTCGTCGAGGCGTACGCCAAGGCGCAAGGCATGTGGCACGATCCCGACCACGAGGCGCGGTACTCCGAGTACCTCGAGCTCGATCTGGGCACGGTCGTCCCGTCGATTGCCGGCCCCAAGCGGCCGCAGGACCGCGTGTCGCTGACTGATGCCACGACGTCGTTCCGCACCGCCCTCGCCGACTACGTCTCCGACGACGAGCAGGGAACGAACGACTACGACGACGCAGTGGAGGAATCCTTCCCGGCGTCGGACACGCCCACGGCCAGCTCGGCCGAGAGCACCAACGGACGGCATGAGCACCAGCACGACGCCCACGCCGAACGTCGTGCCACCAACCCTCAGCAGGTGAAGCTGGCTGACGGCACCGAGTTCGAGCTCGACCACGGCGCCGTCACCATCGCGGCCATCACGTCGTGCACCAACACGTCCAACCCGTCGGTCATGATCGGCGCGGCACTCCTGGCGCGCAATGCCGTCGAGAAGGGCCTGAGCAGCAAGCCGTGGGTCAAGACCACGCTGGCTCCCGGTTCGAAGGTCGTCACGGACTACTACGAGAAGTCCGGTCTCACGCCGTACCTGAACAAGCTGGGCTTCAATCTGGTCGGCTACGGCTGCACCACCTGCATCGGCAACTCCGGGCCGTTGATCCCCGAGGTCAGCAAGGCCGTCAACGACGGCGACCTCGCCGTCGTCTCGGTGCTGTCGGGGAACCGCAACTTCGAGGGACGCATCAACCCCGACATCAAGATGAACTACCTCGCGTCACCACCGCTCGTGGTGGCCTACGCGCTGGCGGGCTCCATGGACGTGGACCTGTTCAACGACCCGCTGGGTCAGGACACCGACGGCAACGACGTCTTCATGAGGGATCTGTGGCCTTCGCCGCAGGAGATCGAGGACGTCATCGCCAGCTCGATGGATTCTGACACCTTCGTGCGTGAGTACGCCGATGTGTTCGCTGGCGATGAGCGCTGGAAGAACCTGTCGACGCCCGACGGCGCCATCTTCGAGTGGGATCCGGACTCCACCTACGTGCGCAAGGCGCCGTACTTCGACGGCATGGGCCTCGAGCCCGATCCGGTCGAGGACGTCGACGGCGCGCGCGTGCTGCTCAAGCTGGGTGACTCGGTCACGACCGACCACATCTCGCCCGCCGGCGCCATCAAGAAGGACAGCCCGGCCGGAAAGTACCTCGGCGAGCACGGTGTCGAGGCACGCGACTTCAACTCCTACGGCTCTCGCCGAGGCAATCACGAGGTCATGATCCGCGGCACGTTCGCCAACATCCGCCTGCGCAACCAGATGGCACCGGGCACCGAGGGTGGGTTCACCCGCGATCTGATCAACGGTGGTGAAGTCACCAGCGTGTTCGAGGCCTCCGAGAAGTACATCGAGGCCGGCGTCCCGCTGGTCGTGCTGGCCGTCAAGGAGTACGGCTCGGGATCGTCGCGCGACT
>JBBSKV010000132.1:0-5352 GCA_038255955.1 Propionibacteriales bacterium | reverse complement strand
CCACCGACGACCGCACCCAGTGGCTCGTCATCACCCGCTGGGCCAGCGAGGAGACCTTCCAGGCCTGGGTCGACTCCCCGTCGTTCGCCGAGGGCCATCGCTCTGCGGTCGAGCGCGCCGGCGGAGACGCCCCGAAGCCGGTCTCGACCCACAGCGAGGTCTGGAACTACGAGATCGCCGGCGGCTCCCCCGGCTGACCCCAACTCCGCGGGGGGACGGCGGGAAAATGTCGGACCCGGGCGACACGATGGGGTCATGCCCGTCATTGCAGTGCGTCGAGTCGCCGAGCGGCTACCGTCATGACCATGGAGCGCACGGCGCTACGGCCCGGGCAACAACTTGCCGCCCACGACCTCACGGTGCGTGGCACGATCGCGCTCGGCTGCCTCACGATGGCTGCGGTCACCAGCCTGGATCTGGTCAACGGCCAGCTCGGCTTCCCGTTCTCGCTCGGCTTCGTGCTCATCGTGGTCACGCTGCCGCTGGCCATCGACGTCCGCGAGCTGTTCCCGGCCGGCGTGCTGCCTCCGCTGCTGCTGCTCGGCACCCTGCTGGTGGTGTGCATCGTCCGGCCCGAGGCCATCTCCGTCGACGGCCTGGCTGCCGACGCCGGGCTGTTCACCCGGTACCTGGCCTCGGTGATCGATCACGGGCTCACACTGGCGATCGGTCATGCGCTCGCGATCACCGTCATCGTGTGGCGCATCCTCGCCGACGCCTGAACCGACCGCTACTACCCCGTCAGCTGGTCGACGAAGCACCAGCGCCAGGCCTCGCCCGGCTCGAACGAGCGCATCACCGGGTGCTGCGTCTCGTGGAAGTGCCCCGCGGCGTGCTGGCCCGGCGTGGAGTCGCAGCAGCCCACGTGGCCGCAGGTCATGCAGATCCGCAGGTGCACCCACTCGACGCCGTCGCGCAGGCACTCCTCGCAGCCGGCCGGGGTGATCGGATCGGGCACGGCGCCGGCCTCGCGCAGGTGCTCGCAGCCGCCCTGCGACTCAGCGGCCGGACGCAGATCGGTCTCCCGCTCGGACGTGGTCTCGTCCTCGGCTGCTCGATCGAGGATCGACTCCTCCAGGTCGAGAGCGTTCATGATCCGGGTCAGGATCGCGTGGTCGACACCGCCGGTGTCGCGGATCCGCAGCAGCTCCTTGCGCTCCGCCTTGAGCATCTCGGCGCGCGTGCGGGTGTACTGCGCGGTCGGTGTCTCGCTGCGGCCGAGTCGCTCCCACAGACTGTTGGTGCGATCCAGGGCTCGGTCGCGCAGCCGCTGTCGCACGTCCTCGGACACCGCGCGGTCCTCGTGCTCGTCGAGGTACAGGATCCCGGCATCGGTCACCGACTGGTAGACCGACGCCTCCTGCAGGTGGTCCTCGTGCACGTCGGGGCCGGGGACCTTCAGGGCGCGCACCAGCCACGGCAACGTCAGGCCCTGGATCAGCAGCGTGCCGACCGTGACCACGAAGGCGATCAGCACCAGCACGTCCCGCTGCGGCGTGTCGCTCGGCAGCAAGAACACCGCCGCCAACGTGACCACTCCACGCATCCCTGCCCAGCCGATGATGACCACGACCCGCCACGACGGTGCCGGGTCAGCCCGCTGCACCGACGGGATCAGCCGGGGCAGGTAGGTGGCCGGGAAGAGCCAGATGAGTCGTAGCACGATGACGGCGACGAGGGTGGCCGCGCAGGTGGCCGCGATCAGCCCCACGGACAGCTCGCTGTCACCCACGTCGATCAGAATCGTGCGGATCTGCATGCCGATCAGCAGGAACACCGCGTTCTCGAGCACGAACGAGATGGTCGACCAGTTGGTGCGCTCGAACAGCCGGGAGACGCCGGACTGGATGAGGGGCGACTTGTGCCCGAGGATCAGTCCCGCCACGACCACCGCGAGCACTCCGGAGGGATGCCCCTCCACACCCGGAAGGCGCAGCTCCTCGGCGGGCAGGTACGCCAGCCACGGGGTGAGCAGGGAGATCGCGACATCGGTGGTCTCGTCCTCGACGCGCTTGCGCACCTTGCCGATCACGAAGGCGACCACCAGCCCGACCGACGCGCCACCGATGGCCGACAGGGCGAACGACGCCCCCACTTCCCAGATCGAGACGGTTCCGGCGATGGCCGCGATTGCGGTGCGGAGCGTGACGATGGCGGTGGCGTCGTTGACCAGGCTCTCGCCCTCCAGGATCGTCACGACGCGTCGCGGCAGGCCGATTCGGCGCGCGATCGTGGTGGCGGCGACCGCGTCCGGCGGCGCGACGACCGCCCCGAGCGCGAGGCCGACCGCCAGCGGCACTCCGAGCATCTTCCACACCAGCAGGCCGACCCCCACGGTCGTGAAGATGACCAGCCCCACGCTCAGCAGTGCGATGGGTCGCTTGTTGCTGCTGAAGTCGATCAACGAGGTGCGAATGGCCGCCGAGTACAACAGGGGAGGCAGGAATCCCACCAGCACCAGCTCTGGTGTCAGCTCGACGTCTGGCAGGAACGGCAGGTACGACACCACGATGCCCGCAACGATCAGCACCAGCGGCGCCGAAAGGCCGAAGCGACCCGCCACGGCGCTGAAGGAGACCGCGATGACGGCGAGGATGAGGATGGTCAGCGCGATGTCCACGGACTCATCCTCCCGTCGACAACGGGACGGCGGTCACTCGCCGTTCGAGTTCAGACCGGCGCGCTTCATGTCGCGTCGAAGCTCGGGCGGCAGCGCGAAGATGAGGCTCTCGTCGGCGGTGCGCACCGCGTCGGCGTCCGGGTGACCGTGGTCGCTCAGATAGCCCAGCACGTCCTGCACCAGATCGTCGGGAACCGAGGCGCCCGACGTGACGCCGATCCGCTCGACACCCTCGAGCCATGCGTCGTCGATCTCGGAGATGTCGTCGATGCGGTACGACGCCTTGGCGCCCGCCTCGAGCGCGACCTCGACCAGGCGCACCGAGTTCGAGGAGTTGGCCGAGCCGACGACGATCACCAGATCGGCGCCCTTGGCGATCTCCTTGACCGCGACCTGACGGTTCTGCGTGGCGTAGCAGATGTCGTCGCTGGGCGGATCCTGCAGCTGCGGGAACTTCTCGCGCAACCGGCGCACCGTCTCCATCGTCTCGTCGACGCTCAGCGTGGTCTGCGACAACCACGAGAGCTGGGCATCGGCCGGGAACTCCAGGTTGTCGACGTCGTCGGGGTGCTCGACCAGCGTGATGCTCTCGGGCGCCTCACCGGCGGTCCCCTCGACCTCTTCATGACCGGCGTGGCCGATCAGCAGGATGTGCTTGCCCTCGCTGGCAAAGCGCCGGGCCTCGTGATGCACCTTGGTGACCAGCGGGCAGGTGGCATCGATCGTCTTGAGCTCGCGCTCGGCCGCCTCGGTGTGCACCATCGGCGAGACACCGTGAGCCGAGAACACGACGGTGGCGCCCATCGGCACCTCGTCGAGCTCCTCGACGAAGATGGCGCCGCGGGCGGCGAGATTGTTCACCACGTGCTTGTTGTGAACGATCTGCTTGCGCACGTAGACCGGGGCCCCGTACAGATCGAGCGCCTTCTCGACCGTGATGACCGCGCGATCGACCCCGGCGCAGTAGCCGCGGGGGTCCGCGAGCAGGACGCTGCCGCCGACGGCGGGCATGCCAAGGGTGACCTCAGAAGACATGTCCCCATCGTAACGGGCGGTACACCATAGGCTGGTGCCATGGCTCTGCAGACGTCGGCGGACTCCCCCGCCCCGCTGCGACAGATCTCCACCCTCCTCGGCAGCTGGATCGACCGCCTCGGCGCCGTCTGGGTCGAGGCCGAGGTCGCCCAGCTGACCCGCCGCCAGGGAATCTGCTTCCTCACCCTGCGCGATCTGCGCGCGACCATCTCGCTGGACGCGACGTGCCACCTGAGCATCCTGGACGCCTCTCCGGCGCCGATCACCGAGGGCGCCCGGGTGGTCGTGCAGGCCCGGCCGTCCTTCTACGCACCGCGTGGCTCCCTGACCCTCGAGCTGCGCGAGATCCGACTGCAGGGCGAGGGCGAGCTGCTCGCCCAGCTCGAGCGCCGCCGGCAGCTGCTGGCCGCCGAAGGCCTGTTCGCCTCGCACCACAAGCGGCCCCTGCCGCTGCTGCCGCACGGCATCGGACTGATCACGGGCCGCGACTCCGCCGCCGAGCGCGACGTCCTGGAGAACGCCCGACGCCGCTGGCCCGACGTCCGGTTCGTCGTTCAGCACGCGCTGATGCAGGGCGAGGGGTCGGCGCGCGGCATCATGGCGGCACTGGCCAGTCTCGACGCGGATCCCACCGTTGACGTGATCGTCATCGCGCGCGGCGGCGGTTCCATGCAGGATCTGCTGCCGTTCTCCGACGAAGGCCTGATCCGTGCTGTGTTCGCTGCACGCACCCCCGTGGTCAGCGCGATCGGCCACGAGCCGGACATCCCGATCCTGGACCTGGTCGCCGACCACCGCGCCTCCACGCCCACCGACGCCGCCAAGCACCTCGTGCCCGCCGTCGCCGAGGAGCTGGCCGGTCTGGCCGTCATGCGGGAACGGGGCCGGTTGGCCGTGCTCGCCCTGATCGACCGTGAGGAGCACCGGCTGGCCGCGGCGCGGTCCCGACCCGTTCTGGCGACGCCCACGTCGATGGTCGACACCGCCGAGCGCGTGCTGCGCGACCAACGCGACCGCGCCCACCGCTCGGTGCTCAACCGGCTCGATCGAGCCGGCGACGAGGTCGGCCACCACCTCGCCCGGGTCCGGGGACTGTCCCCGCTCGCCACGCTGGAGCGCGGCTATGCCGTCGCCCAGCTGCCCGACGGCACCGTCGTCACCCGCACCGCTCAGCTGGAGCCCGACGGCGAGCTGACCGTCCGCGTCGTCGACGGCACCGTCGTCGTCCGCACCCTCTCGATCCAGGAGACACCTCATGACTGACGCCCCCGACCTGACCTACGAGCAGGCCCGCGACGAGCTCATCGCGGTCGTCCAGAAGCTGGAGACCGGCGGCACCACCTTGGAGGACTCGCTCGCCCTGTGGGAGCGCGGCGAGCAGCTGGCCGCGGTCTGCCAGCGGTGGCTCGACGGTGCGCGCGCCCGTCTGGCCAAGGCCAGCGGCGAGGCTCAGCCGGTCGACGAACGCGACGACAACGACGCGATGTAGTCCTCGAGGACGGCCTGCGTCACGGTGCCGTTGACCACCGTGGTGCGTTCGCCCTCGCGAACGACGTAGGCGATCTCATCGCCCGGACCTGACCGCACCGACCACACCTGACCGGCCACCTGCTTGGATCCGGAGTCGTCGCTGCCCTCGGCCCACCTGTCGACGGCACGGTCGACGGTCAGTGGGGTCTGCTCGATCCCCACGTACT
>JBBSKV010000131.1:0-5392 GCA_038255955.1 Propionibacteriales bacterium | reverse complement strand
GCGCAGCGACCGTGAGCGCAGCGACCGTGAGCGCAGCGACCGTGAGCGCAGCGAGGCGAACCACACCCGAGGGGCTTGCTCGTGCCATCGTCCTCGCCACGCCTCGCAGGGGGCGGCTTCGCCGCGGCGCGCTCACGCTGCGCTGGCGCTCCTTCACGCTCGGCCGCAGGCGGCCTCGGTTCAGTCGCCTCGCAGGGGGCGGCTTCGCCGCGGCGCGCTCACGCTGCGCTGGCGCTCCTTCACGCTCGGCCGCAAGCGGCCTCGGTTCAGTCGGGCAGGATCGGCTGGGCGTCGCGCTCGCGCTGGGTGAGCTGGGCGGCCCGGCGGACCGCGCCGGTGCCGAACTTGTCGCGGACGGCATCGATGGTGTCGTCGAGGGCGTGGTCCGAGGACGGGTCGAGGGGGAGGGCCAGCTGCTCGGGCTGGTCGTCCAGCGAACCGATCGAGACGCCGATCAGCGTGCAGCCGCGCCGCTCGATCTCGGGCCAGCGAGCTCGCAGCAGGCCACGCGCGACGTCGAGGATCTCGCCGGTGTGAGCGGTGGGGCGTGCCATGGTGCGAGCCGCGGTGGACTTCGTGAAGTCATCGAAGCGCAGCCGCAGGGTGATGGTGCTGCCAGTGCGCCCGACCGACCTCATGCGGCGCGTGACGCGGTCGACCAGGGCCAGCAGCGCGATCTCGAGCGACGCGAGATCGTGCGGCCCGCGGCCCACCGCGTGCTGGGCGCCCATGGACGAACGACGATGACCGACCTGCACCGTCCGGGGGTCGCGGCCCTGGCTGAGCGCGTGCAGGTGGCGGCCGGCCCCGCCGCCGACCAGCTGGGTGAGCTCGACCTCGAGCAGCTTCGACAGATCTCCGACGGTGCTGAGCCGGGCGGCGTGCAGCTTGGCGGCCGTGACCTTGCCGACGCCCCACAGCCGCTCGACCGGCAGGGCGTGCAGGAACTCCAGCTCGGCCTCGATGGGCACGACGAGCAGACCCTCGGGCTTGGAGACGGCGCTAGCGATCTTGGCCAGGTACTTGGTGCGGGCCACGCCGACCGAGATCGGCAGTCCCACGCGATCGCGCACGTCGTCGCGCAGCTGCTGGGCGATGGCTGACGGTGCGCCGCGAATGCGTCGGAGGCCGCCCACCTCGAGGAACGCCTCGTCGATCGACAGACCTTCGACGATGGGCGTGGTGTCGTGGAAGACCTCGAACACCGCGCGGCTGGCCTCGGTGTACGCCGCGAAGCGGGCCGGCACCACGATGGCCTGCGGGCAGAGGGCCTGCGCCTGGCGGCCGCCCATCGCGGTTCGGACGCCGAACGCCTTGGCCTCGTAGGTGGCGGCCAGCACGACACCGCCACCGACGATGACCGGCCGCCCGCGCAGCGACGGATCATCGCGGATCTCGACCGACGCGAAGAACGAGTCGAGATCGGCGTGGAGCACGGTTCCCTCGGTCGTTTCACTCACTCCCGCATCGTGTCACCCCACGCCCACAGGTGATCCCCGTTGGGCGGTGGAATTGCAACCTTCTCAGTGCTCAGACGGTTGCGAACACACCTTCCGTTCGCGCGGGAGGCAGTTCGGTTGAGAATCCACCGCCCCCGGGGGAAGGAGGTCGGTGCGGGGGGCATGATTAGGAGCAGCATGGCCACCGCGATACGATGGGCGTCGGCCTGCTTGCAGGTCGAAAATCTGTCGCGCACCTGAACGGAAGCTCAACGTGCAATCGGGACCTTTGGTGGTCGACACCCGCGGATGGGGTCGTCAGCCTGGCAACGAGCGTACGGTGGACCTCTCGGTTGAGGCGCCGGCGAATCTGGGACACGACGTCTACGGCGTGCCCGAGGGATCCACGATCGAGCTCGAGCTCCGGTTCGAGGTCATCATGGATGGTGTCCTGGCAACAGGAACGGTCTCGGCACATGCGTCCGGAGAATGCGTGCGGTGCCTGGACGAGATCGGTGAGAACTTCACCGCGAACATCCAGGAGCTGTACCTGTTCGAGGATGCGTCGGAGGAGGAGTACTCCCTCGAGGACGAGCAGATCGACCTTGAACCCGTACTACGGGAAGCAGTGCTGCTGGCACTGCCGCGTGACCCGTGGTGTGGTCCGGAATGTCCGGGATTGTGCACCGAATGTGGAGCACGACTCGCGGATGATCCAGAACACACGCACGGCGAGGCCATCGACCCCCGGTGGGCGAGCCTCAGCCAGCTGACAGACACAGAACTCGAGGAGTAATCATGGCCGTTCCGAAGCGGAAGATGTCGCGCAGCAACACGCGCCACCGCCGGTCGCAGTGGAAGACGACTGCCACCCAGATCGTCGACTGTGCCAACCCTGCGTGTGACAGCAAGGTGCGTCCGCACCACGCGTGCAGCGAGTGCGGCCAGTACGGCGCCCGCGGCGAGCGCCGCCAAGTCCTGTAACCACACCTGCTTCTCTCACGGTGACGGATCCGCTGCGACAGTCCCTGGACCTGGACGAGCTCCGGCGCGTCCTGGGTGTCCCCGATCTGGACACCGATCGGCTGGAGCATGCCCTGACGCACCGCTCGTTCGCGTACGAGAACGGGCAGGTGCCCAACAACGAGCGCTACGAGTTCCTCGGCGACTCGGTGCTGGGGCTCGTCGTCACCGACGCACTGTTCACGACGCACCCCGACCTGCCTGAGGGCCAGCTGGCCAAGCTGCGGGCCGCGGTCGTCAGCGCCAAGGCGCTGGCTGTCGTCGCCCGCGACCTCGGTCTCGGTCAGTACGTCCGGCTGGGTCGTGGCGAGGAGACCACCGGCGGTCGCGACAAGGCCTCGATCCTGTCCGACACCGTCGAGGCCGTGCTCGGTGCGATCTACGTGCAGTTCGGCATCGAACGGTCCTCCGAAGTCATCCACGCCATCTTCGACCCGGTCATCGCCAGCGCCGCCGAGCTGGGCGCCGGGCTGGACTGGAAGACCTCGCTGCAGGAGATCGCCGCCAACAACGACCTCGGCGTCCCGCAGTACACGCTCGAGGGCACCGGTCCCGATCACGACAAGACGTTCACGGCTGTCGTCCGCGTCGGTGAGCGCTTCTTCGAGGGCGGAACGGGACGGTCCAAGAAGGAGGCCGAGCAGATGGTGGCCGAGATCGCCTGGATCGGCATCGACGCCGAGCTGCAATCAGCCGATGTCTGATTCGCCCGGGTCCGGCGTGTCTGATTCGCCCGGGTCCGGCGGTGCCTGAGCTCCCCGAGGTCGAGGTCGTCCGACTCGGCCTGCTCGATCATCTGGCCGGTCGCACCATCACGGGCGTCACGGTGCACGACGTGCGGTCGCTGCGCCGGCACCTGCCCGGTCCTGTCGACTTCGCCGACCGGCTGATCGGCCGCCAGGTGGTCAGCATCGGGCGGCGCGGCAAGTATCTGTGGCTGCAGCTGGACCATTCGGGTGCCGGGGATGCCGTGTTGTGCCACCTGGGCATGAGCGGGCAGTTCCTGGTCAGTGAACCGGCAGCCGAGCCCACGCGGCACCAGCGGATCGTGCTGGACCTCGACGACGGCCAGCAGCTGCGGTTCGCCGACCAGCGCATCTTCGGCGGCATGTCGTTCAGCGAGACGGTCCCCGTGGAGCACGATCAGGTCCTGCCGCAGGCCATCGTGCACATCGCGCGGGATCCGCTCGACCCGTACTTCGACGCGAACGAGTTCGCCGCCCGCCTGCGGCGCCGCGAGACCGGCGTCAAGCGGGCGCTGCTGGATCAGACGCTCATCTCCGGGGTGGGCAACATCTACGCCGACGAGTCGCTGTGGCGAACCCCGCTGCACTTCGCCCGCAACACGCGCCACCTCAGGCGGACCGAGGTCGACGCGTTGCTCGGCCACGTCGTCGAGGTGATGGGGGAGGCGCTGGCGCAGGGCGGCACGTCGTTCGACGCGCTCTACGTCAACGTCAACGGCGCCAGCGGCTACTTCGACCGCTCGCTGCAGGCCTACGGGCAGGAGGGCCGCCCGTGCGAGCGGTGCGGCACGCCCATCCGCCGTGACGCCTTCATGAACCGGTCGTCGTTCAGCTGCCCCCGGTGCCAACCGCGTCCGCGGCACGGCAAGTTCTGATGCGTTGGCGCACCGAGCCGATAGCCTGAGTGCGATGACCCAGAACTACGGCCCCGAGGCGTGGGAGCGCTTCGTCGACGAGCCGCCCAAGCGCACCGGACGCACACCGTTCGAGCGCGATCGGGCGCGCGTCGTGCACTCCTCGGCGCTGCGCCGATTGTCGGCCAAGACCCAGGTCATGGGCGCCGGCACCGACGACTTCGTGCGCAACCGGCTGACCCACTCGCTCGAGGTCGCCCAGGTGGCGCGCGAGCTGGGCAAGGCGCTGGGCTGCGATCCCGACATCGTCGACTCTGCTGCGCTGGCGCACGATCTCGGTCACCCGCCGTTCGGTCACAACGGCGAGGAGGCGCTCGACCAGGCAGCCGCCGACATCGGTGGTTTCGAGGGCAATGCGCAGACGCTTCGGCTGCTGAGCCGGCTGGAGGCGAAGGCGTTCTCCGTCGAGCTCGGCCGCAGCGTCGGCCTCAATCTCACCCGCGCCACCTTGTCAGCCTGCGTCAAGTACCCGTGGAGTCGCGACGACGCCCCCCAGGCTGCACAGACCTCATCGGGCGTGGGCAAGTTCGGCGCGTACGCCGACGATGCCGAGGTGTTCAACTGGCTGCGCGCGGGGGCGCCCGACAACCGCCGGCCCGTCGAGGCGCAGGTCATGGATCTCTCGGACGACATCGCCTACTCGGTGCACGATGTCGAGGACGGCGTTTTCGGTGGGTACTTCGCCCTCGACCCCGCCGGCCTCGACACCGCGCCGGTCTTCCAGACGGCGCGCGACTGGTACGACTCCACGGCCGACGACTCCCGCATGGGTGCCGCCCTCGACCGGCTGCAGGCGCTCGTCGAGTGGCCGACGGAGTCCTTCGACGGCAGCCGCCGCGCCCACGCCGCGCTCAAGAGCCTGACCAGCGCGCTGATCGGCCGTTTCGCCATGGCCGCGCAGGCCGCGACCGTCGCGCGATGGGGAGCCGGGCCCCTGACCAGATTCGAGGCCGATGTCGAGGTCCCCGCCGACACCCGCGACGAGATCACGGTGCTGAAGGCGCTGGCCGCCCACTACGTGATGCGCACCGATCAACGCGCCTCGGTGCAGGACCGCCAGCGCGAGCTGCTGCTGGCCCTGGTCACCGCACTCACGGCAGGGGAGGGGCGCGACCTCGAACCCGACTTCGCGGCCGACTTCGTCGCTGCCGATGACGACACGGTCCGCCGCCGGGCCATCATCGACCAGGTGGCCAGCCTGACCGACGTGTCCGCCCGGTCGTGGGCGCTGCGCCTGCTCGACTGACCGTGGGTCCCGAGCCGTAGGATC